>JBCBDH010000462.1:0-5554 GCA_038529855.1 Bacteroidota bacterium
ATGTCGCCAATTCTGGTTTGATCGTTTCCCCAAAGTTTCGCCAGCAAGGACTCGCTAAAGCCATTAAAAAGGCCACCTTTCAGTTAGCTCGTGACAAATATCCTACAGCGAAAATTTTTGGCATTACAACGAGTTTGGCCGTTATGAAAATCAATTCTGAATTGGGCTACCAACCTGTGACCTTCTCTGAATTGACACCAGACAAAGCCTTCTGGGAGGGTTGCCAAAGCTGTCCCAATTACGATATCCTACATCGAAACGA
Source organism: Bacteroidota bacterium (assembly GCA_038529855.1). Lineage (GTDB taxonomy): Bacteria > Bacteroidota > Bacteroidia > Chitinophagales > Saprospiraceae > JBCBDH01. The sequence goes on from JBCBDH010000462.1 coordinate 263, forward strand.
AGGTCGACTTTGTCTTTGTACAGGCATGTTGGCTCCATCAAAAAAGGAAGTGATGTCCTTTGATTTATCCCATCAAATTCTAAAATACCATGAGTAATTCTTCCTCCAAAAAAATAGTATTGGCCTACAGCGGCGGTTTGGATACCTCTTTTTGTATTCCCTATCTGACGCGCGAAAAAGGCTATGAAGTATATGCCCTAACCGTAAATACGGGCGGTTTTAATAAAAGGGCTTTGGGCCTACTCGAAGCACAGGCTTATCGCCTTGGCGCCCACTCCTTTAAATATGTGGACATTGAAAAAAAATATTATCAGCAATGTCTGCGCTATTTGCTTTTTGGCAATATCCTCAGAAATAATACTTATCCATTGTCCGTGAGTGCGGAGCGTATGTTTCAGGCGCTGGAAGTGATTCAGTATGCCAAAGCCATTGGAGCGGAGGCAGTGGCACATGGCAGTACGGGAGCGGGTAATGATCAAGTGCGCTTTGATTTGATTTTTAAAATACTGGCGCCAGAAATTAATATCATTACGCCCATCCGCGACCAAAAGCTATCCAGACAAGCAGAGGTTCAATACCTTCAGCAGTGGGGTTTTCAATGGAAAAAAGAAAAGGCGCAATATTCCATCAACCAAGGGCTTTGGGGAACCAGCGTTGGAGGTGCAGAAACTTTGACTTCTCATCAAACACTTCCTGAATCCGCCTTCCCCAGCCAGTTGTCTCAGCAAGCCCCCCAAGCTATTCAGCTCACCTTTGAAAAGGGCGAACCCATTGCCCTGAATGACGAGGCCCATCCCCCCATTCAGATAATCAAAAAAGTCAATCAACTGGCCAGCAGCTATGCCATCGGTCGTGATGTACATGTGGGAGATACCATCATTGGCATCAAAGGTCGTGTTGGTTTTGAGGCTGCTGCTCCTTTAATTTTGATTAAGGCCCATCATCTTTTGGAAAAACATGTCTTGGGTAAATGGCAGCAATATTGGAAAGAACAATTGGCCAATTGGTATGGTATGTTGCTACACGAAGGTCAATACCTCGATCCAGTAATGCGTAACATCGAGCAGTTTATGGAAAGCACTCAGGAGCGGGTTAGTGGAACGGTTTTTATCAAACTACATCCCTATCGCTTTGAGCTGCAAGGTATCCAATCCCCTTACGATTTGATGCAATCCTCTTTTGGGCAGTATGGTGAAATGAATAATGCCTGGACGGGGGAAGATGTCAAAGGCTTTACACAGATTTTGGCCAATACGGGAAAACTCTGGCAGGCCGCTGGCACGCCTGCTGAATCGCTCTCCTCTAATGCCCTTGCCTTATGATTCAAGTAGGTATAATTGGTGGGGCAGGCTATACGGCTGGCGAACTGTTGAGGGTACTACTGTATCACCCCAAGGTAGCGCTTAAATTTGTACACAGCCAAAGCCAAGCGGGCCGTCCAATCGCACAAGTCCATCCTGATTTATTGGGAGAAACGGCACTTCATTTTAGCCAGGAAGTCGATCCCTCTATTGATGTACTTTTTCTATGTGCTGGACATGGTCATTCCAAAACTTTTTTGGAGAAATACCAATTCTCTGATGATACCCTCATCATTGACCTAAGTCGCGATTTTAGGATGACCAGTTCAGAACACGACTTCATTTATGGTTTACCTGAGCTCAATTTTGAGCAATTGCAGCAAAGCAAGCGCATCGCCAATTGTGGCTGTTTTGCCACTGCCATCCAACTGGCCCTCCTGCCACTAGCTGCTGCGGGTCAATTAAAAGCGCCCATCCACATTCAGGCTATTACTGGATCAACAGGGGCAGGGCAAAAGGCGCAAGCCACAACCCATTTTAGCTGGCGCAATAATAATGTATCCGTTTACAAGACCTTTCGACACCAACATCTGGCAGAGATACGGCAAAGCCTTCAACAGCTTCAAGCGGATTTTGAGCAAGCCATCTACTTTGTTCCCATGCGCGGCGATTTTGCCAGAGGGATTTTTACCAATTTGTATACCCCTTGTGATTGGACCACAGAGGAGGCTTATGCCCGTTATGAAGCCTATTATGCCAATGCGCCTTTTGTGCATCTCAGCCGCGAGAATCCTCATTTGAAACAAATCGTCAATACCAATAAATGCCTGATTTACCTGGAGCAGATAGATGGCCAATTGTTCATCGTCAGCATCCTCGATAATTTGCTAAAGGGGGCCTCAGGACAGGCCGTACAAAATATGAACATTGCCTTTGGATGGCCACAGCAATTGGGACTTCAGCTAAAGGCCGCTGTTTTTTAATCAGCCTAAATAAATGCTGTGAGCCACCTGTCGGACTGACTCCCCGCCAGAGCGGGGTCAGTCCGACAGGTGCGTGTTGGGTCAGTCCGACAGTTGCGCGTTGGGTCAGATTAATTATTTTTCACAACACATTAAGCCATTTTCCATCATGAAACTATTTGATGTCTATCCATTATTTGATATAGAACCCCATCATGCTAAAGGCTGTCGAGTATGGGATAAGGAAGGAAAGGAATACCTCGATTTTTACGGAGGACATGCGGTGATCTCCATTGGGCATGGCCATCCTCATTTTTTGGATCGACTCCAAAAGCAGCTGCAGCAATTGGTTTTTTATTCCAATTCTGTTCAAAATCCGCTGCAGTTGGAGCTGGCACAAAAGCTAGGGACTTTATCAGGCTGTACGGATTATCAACTCTTTTTGTGTAACTCAGGTGCAGAGGCCAATGAGAATGCTTTGAAGCTGGCTTCTTTTTACAATGGTCGGAAAAAGATCATTGCTTTTCACAAGGGCTTTCACGGTCGGACGGCTGCTGCGGTGAATACGACGGACAATGCCAAAATCCAAGCACCCATTACGCATGGTTTTGAGGTGGATCATTTCGCCTTAAATGAGGAAGAGGGAGTAGCGGAGTCTTTGGCCCAAGGGGATGTTTGTGCGGTGATTATTGAAGGCATACAGGGAATTGGAGGTATCCATGAGGCCAAGCCTGAATTCCTACAATTCTTACAAAAAGCGACCAAAGCTCAGGATACTTTACTGATTCTCGATGAGGTACAATCAGGCTATGGGCGGAGCGGCACTTTCTTTGCTTTTCAATCCGCCAATATCCAACCTGATTTGATTACTGTAGCTAAGGGGATGGGGAATGGTTTTCCGATTGGGGGCGTATTGATTGGGCCACATTTGGAGGCGAGTTATGGCTTGTTGGGGACGACTTTTGGGGGTAATCATTTGGCTTGTGCAGCGGGCTTGGCGGTTTTGGAAGTATTGGAGCAGGAGCAATTACTAACTCATGCAAAAGCGATGGGCGCTTATTTGAAAGCAGCTTTGGAACAACTGCCTGGTGTGCGCGAAGTGCGTGGTCGAGGTTTGATGATGGGTATTGAAATGGACTTTCCCATTAAAGCTTTTCGTAGAGAACTGATCCAAAAGGCCCAATTATTTACGGGTGCTTCCTCTGCGCCCAATGTCATTCGACTTTTGCCACCACTGACTATCCAAAAGGCAGATGCAGATCTATTGATCCAAAAATTCAGCAAGGGGCTAAAGACTTATTTATTGACCACCACCCAAATGGCGACTACCCTATGAAACACTTCACATCAGTTGCTTCTGTAGAAGACCTAAGGGCCTTACTCCAAACTGCCAAAGCATACAAAAAGAACCCCTTTATGAATCCTCAATTGGGAGCGAATAAGACTTTAGTCTTGCTATTCTTCAATCCAAGTTTGCGTACGCGGCTGAGTACACAAAAGGCCGCCCAACAATTGGGGATGTCCGTAATGACCATGAATGCCACTCAGGGTTGGAAATTGGAATTTGAGGATCAGGTCGTAATGAACAGCGATAAGGCCGAACACATCCGCGAAGCAGCTGCCGTGATCAGCCAATATGCGGACATCATTGGGATTCGCAGCTTTCCAGGATTAAAGGACAGGAAAAAAGATTACAGCGATCAAATACTGCAGGCTTTTGTCCAACAGGCCTCCGTCCCCGTCATCAGTTTGGAATCCACCATCCTTCACCCCCTTCAATCCCTGACGGACTGGTTAACGATTGATCACCTCAAAAAAGTAAAAAGACCCAAAGTCGTTTTGAGCTGGGCGCCCCACCCCAAAGCCCTCCCACAAGCCGTCGCCAATTCCTTTTTAGAATGGGGGCAACAGATGGAAGCAGATATCGTTCTCACCCATCCTCCTGGCTATGCCCTCAAGGAGGACTACACCGCCCACTGCCATTGGGAACCCAATCAGGAAAAAGCATTGGAAGGGGCTGATTTCGTTTATGTGAAAAACTGGTCTTCTTATGAGCACTATGGCCAAGTTCTTTCCACCAATTCCAATTGGATGATCACCGCAGATAAATTGTCCAGAACCAATAAGGCCCCGCTTCTCCATTGCTTGCCAGTGCGTCGCAATGTCGTCATTAGTGATGATGCACTAGATAGCGCTCATGCTGCCGTCATTGAGCAGGCAGGCAATCGCAGCTACGCAGCCCAAGCCGTTTTACATCACCTTCTCAAAGATGCTGTTTTATGAAAACCTTGCATTTAATTAAAATTGGGGGCCAACTGATTGAAGAGGAAAAGGCCCTATCAGAATTGCTAAAACATTTTGCTGCATTGGATGGCCCCAAACTCATCGTACATGGCGGTGGGCGTCGCGCCACCCAACTTTGCCAGCAACTCAATATCCCCAGTCAAATGATCGAAGGGCGACGGGTAACGGATGCTGCTACTTTGGAAGTGGTGGCCATGGTCTATGCGGGTTTGGTGAATAAAACCATCGTCAGCCAATTGCAGGCGCAGCAGTGCAATGCCTTGGGTTTGTCAGGAGCTGATTTGAATTTGCTTCGCGCACACAAGCGGGAGGCTGGAACACTTGACTATGGTTTCGCAGGAGATATAGACGAGGTCAATGCAGTGGCCCTTTGCCAATTATTGCAATCTGGCATCTTACCAGTCTGTTGCGCCATCACCCATGATGGACAGGGACAACTGCTCAATACCAATGCAGATAGTATTGCTACTGCCTTGGCCAAGGCGCTAGCCCCATTTTATCAAGTTCGACTTTTTTATTGTTTTGAGCATCGCGGCGTTTTGAAGGATGTGAAAGATCCAGATAGTCATATCGCGCAATTATCCAAAGAGCGATACCAACAATATCGACAGGGGGGACAGATCGCAGGAGGGATGATTCCCAAGCTAGACAATGCCTTTGACGCATTGGAAAATCAGGTAGCAGAAGTGTATATTGGTCATCCGCAAAGCCTATTGACCAGTGAT
>JBCBDH010000463.1:0-5543 GCA_038529855.1 Bacteroidota bacterium
GAGCTGGGCTGATGAATTGAATATTATACCCAGCCAGGGTTTTATTGCCTTAATGATCCTGTCCTTTGTAGTGGTAGGTTTTGGAGAAGAGTTTATCAAATTTTTGTGTTTTATTGCCTACCCTTTCCAGCAAAAAGTGTTTAATGAGCCATTGGATGGGATTGTCTACTCCTTGATGATCGGAATGGGTTTTGCCACACTGGAAAATATGCTCTACGCCGAACAGTTTGGTTTGCCCACTACCCTTTTTAGAGCCTTTACCGCTGTCCCAGCGCATGGTGTTTTTGCGGTAATCACTGGTTATTACGCAGGACTGGCCAAGTTTGATCGAGAGAACCGCTACTTCTTATTGGCTAAAGGTTTTGGACTGGCAGTTTTACTTCATGGCGCCTACGATTTTTTTATACTTCAAGAATACCACGACAGTCTGACCATTGGCGCACTGCTTATTTTATTTGTTGGCATCTACTTTTCTATTCACATGATCCAACAACATCGAGAGGCATCCCTCACCTTTACTACTTCAGCGACTACTCCACATAATGATTTTGCGGAGGAGGTGATTAATGAAATGCAATCGGATATTGGTCAGGAAGAAGAATAAATCAGGCAACCGCTGATCCTCCCTTTCTCGTCCATAAGGATATAAACTACAAAGTGCTTTGGCATCCCCAATCACTTGTTAAGTACAAAACAAATTATTTGAGTTATGAAATGGAATACCTTATCTATCCTTGTACTTCTCCTAGCACTAATGACCGCCTGCCAAAAAAACAATGAAGAAGACAAATTATCTTCTAAGTCCAGTATAGACGTGGTATTTGTAGAATATGCTTGTTGTACAAACTTGGTAAGTCTTTATACCAATATTGAAGGGCCTCAGGATTGTTCTCCATACAATCTCTTATATGCAAATAATGTAGCAGAATGGAATATCCCTGCTACTTATAATTATGGGGATACCCTGCGAATCCAATATGAGCTACTTGGTCAATGTAGTATGGAGGAACCCGCGCCTGATTGCTTTATTCTTTGCGATATACGACATGGGATTCCGATAGAAATCCTTGCTATTGAGTAGTATTTATTTGATTAGCTTTTGATAGTAGGTATTCCCATTTAGGTTCACCTCCAATAGATATATGCCTTCAGTCAATTGAGCCAGATTTAATCGAATCTGTTGATCCTGGCCCTGCCACTCTTGTAGTAGTTGTTTTCCTGCTGCATCAAATAGGCGAATTTGCTTTTGACCTACAGATTGATGATCAAAATCAATTTGTAACCAATCATTAAAAGGATTGGGATAGATGGAAAAGTTTTGTTTTGCCTGTTCCAGTGTATTGGTAATCACTGCAAGGACAAGTGCTTCATTACTGTATGCTGAGGTGTCTTGCTCATTGACTGCTCTTACCCGATAATAATAAGTGGCATTGGCAATGATATTGGGATCTTTGAATAAAGTACTGTCTGCGGGCGTACTTCCAATGACCACAAAATTATTGTTATTGGATGTAGAGCGCTCAATGATAAATGCATTCTCGATCGGCGAATTATCCTGCCACTCTAACTGAATGAGCATTTCCGTTGTTGCTTGCCCAACCAAGTCGTAAGGTGCTCCCAAATACTGACAGGCATCAATATTTTCTTTGACTGACTGACGCAAAGCAGGAAAAGTAGGAAAAAACATCGCTCCTGGGCAAGCCGTCGCACATCCTTGCTGGTGACCAGATATAGCATTGAGATTCAATCCCGAACTCGCATGAAAAGAAATCGCCAAAGGATTTAGACTTTCAATACATGACTTCCAGGAAAGCAGATCGACCAATGAAGCGACAGCCTCATCCGTAGGTGTAATATTGGTGAAATCTCCCAGCATACAAATACCCATCGTTCCTGCATTTTTCCCACAAAAATGAGCACCTTGAATATCCTCTCCACGCCCAACATAAATCTCACCATTGGGATCCACCAAATAATTATAGCCAATATCCGACCAGCCATTGGTATTGACATGAAAGTTCCATATAGACCTTACAGAAGCTGCCCAATCACTACTGGTGTTTGAACCAGCGGAGTGGTGAACGATCAAATGAGTAACGTCAGTAAAAGTTGGATTACTGATGGTTGGGCAATCACCATTGGGGCACCACTGCGAACGAGCAATGGCATCTGTTGGGGGACACGGACAGACCTGGCGATTTTGTCCAAAGCTATACAGACCATCTTCACTTTTAGTCGTCTTTCCAGGATTGTAGAAGTGAAATTCTACCGCTCCTACCTCCAATTGGCTAATCGCATCTGTCTCTAAGCGAAATTGAAACTGACGACTGCTGGCATCTATAAAATAAAGTTGGCTGATGAAGCGATCGTCCTCATGTTCTGCATGTTCAAATGCTTGAACCTCCATCTGCTCCTGTCTCCCATCAGCTGAATAAGCTTTAAGTAAGAGGCGATCGTGTTCGGGCTGCCAATTGCAGGACTCCCATACGACAGCAAGAGAAATAAAAGGCTGTGCATCTTTGATTGGAATGTCAATTTTTTGAGAAAGGTAAAAGGCATCTTGGGTCTGGCCTACCTGTCGAATGCGATCTTTCCCTACCTTGAGCCCTTGGGCTACATCAACTTGTTGTGGATAATTATCAATCCTAACGACAATGTGCTGAGCTTGAGTGGATAGACTGATAAGTACACAGTAAATGAAGACAATATAGAAACGGTAAAGTGATCGCATAATCCTTTGATTTGGGGAATAATCCTGTATTTCGATATACAAATTACAAAATTATATCCAGCCAAACCGAGCTAGGATGCTGGTCCATCTTTTAGCTTTTCGTTTTGAGCATGACGCTGAGCATCGCGAATAGATTTTTTTTCCAAATTCCGATTCAAAGCCTCTGTCAAATCAATACCAGTTTGATTAGCCAAACAAATCAAAACAAAAAGTACGTCTGCCATTTCATCAGCCAGTTGTTTGGGCGCTTGTTCCTTTTGCTCAGGTGTTTTAAAGGATTGTTCACCATAAATACGTGACATCAGACGTGCGACCTCTCCTACTTCCTCACTCAAAATAGCCATATTGGTCAGCTCATTAAAATATCGAATACCAATGGTATTGATCCATTGATCGACCATCTCCTGTGCCTGGCGAATACTGATATCTGTACTTTTCATTCTTTATTTTTACTATCTATAATTATCGTAACGGGACCATCGTTGAGCAACTCTACCTTCATATCTGCTCCAAATTCTCCCGTCATCACAACAAGTCCTGACTCCTGTGCTAAGCCTTGAACTAGATGTTCGTAAAGTGGAATGGCTTTTTCTGGACGAGCAGCTTGTATGTAGGAAGGCCGATTACCCTTTTTTGTACTTGCGTGTAATGTAAATTGGCTGATAACCAACATAGCCCCTTTGACCTCCTGAATGGAGCGATTCATCTTTCCCTCTTCGTCACTAAATATACGCATCGATGGGATCTTCTTGCACAACCACAGAACGTCTTCGTAAGTATCATTTTTTTCTACTCCTAACAAGATCAACAATCCTTGTCCAATAGCCGATTTGACCTTTTGATCGATCGTCACAGAAGCTTTACTCACTCTTTGGATAACTGCTCGCATATTACTTTATTCTTTTCCGATGCCAAAGCTACGATTTGTTTTATTGATTTTAAATTGTCTCCAACTTTCAACATTGCAGTGTTGAGAAACTGTTAACTTAATGTAAAGTTTTTCACATTTACTAAGAATATGATTTTTTTGAATAAATTTTATTTGATATCGAAGCCTAAATGTGTGGATTCTTAATTAGTTATTGACATTCTTCACAGGCTTTTTACTTCTTCACAAGTAAAAACTTATTCTGTTGAAATTTTCCCAACAGAATGTGTAAAAACTTACAAAGGCTTGACAAACAAATTAATAGACTGTTAGTTATTATGTGGATAAGCAGTCTGTTTTCCTTAGGAATAAGATAAACAAATAAAGGGATCAAATTTTTTCCAGAAACTAACAGTACTGATGATGAATAGCTTTTTTTAAAAATTTAGATTAATTATTAATAAGCATAGATGTTTGTGGAGAAAAACCTTGTTCTCAAAAGCCTTTAACTTTGTCCTGATAATCGGATGCTTGTTTACACTCGTTTATTTTTAAAGTACTTTATATATGTCATCGAAGTTGAGTTCTGTTGATAGTCTAGCCAGGCCACCTGCGGCCAGGTCTAAAGACAATGCGGTTAAGCGTTTTTTTCATGCAACATATGAAGGTTATGAACAAATTTCTGGACCTGTTCGGGTTTGGTTGGTTATTGGCTTGGTCATGATTTTTGTTCAAGTATTTGTCGGTGGAGTTACAAGACTGACAGGGTCGGGTTTGTCCATCACAAAATGGGAAATTGTTACGGGTACGCTTCCGCCTCTTAATGCAGCTCAATGGCAACATGAATTTGACCTCTACAAGGCTACTCCTCAATACAAATTGATTAATAGTGGCATGAGTATGTCCGCCTTTAAGTTTATTTATTTTTGGGAATATATACACCGTCTATGGGCTAGAAGTATGGGCTTTGTCTTTCTACTCCCTTTTTTGTTTTTCTGGCGAAAAGGCATGCTTCCTAAGCGACTAATGCGACAATTGGGGATTGTTGTTTCACTGGCTGCATTGGTTGCCTCCTTTGGATGGATAATGGTGGCTAGTGGTTTGATTGATCGTCCCTGGGTAAATGCCTACAAATTGACGATGCATCTGTCCTTGGCTTTTATTTTATATAGCTATCTTTTGTGGACGACTTTTGAGACCTTTCAAGTGAAACAGGAAGTTATCCACAGACCTTTGTTAAGAACCTTGGGAATTTATCTAACTGCAGTCTTAGCCTTGCAAATTATCCTAGGGGGAATGATGTCTGGGATGAAGGCGGGTTTGACCTATCCAACTTGGCCAGATATGAATGGTGAATGGTTTCCCGCCATGTTATTCACAAGTGCTTCTTGGAATGTGGAAAACTTTGTTGCTTACGACTCTCATCCCTTTATGCGTACCCTTACACAGTTTCTTCATCGAGGTACTGCTTATCTATTGATAATCATTAGTTTATTCTTCTTCTATAAGGCTTCTAAGGGGAAGCGAACGCCCTTATTTAACAATGGTTTATACCTGTTGGGAACTATGTTGATAATTCAAGTACTTCTTGGAATATTTACGGTTATTAACTGTAAAGGAAGTATACCTGTAGGCTTAGGAGTTTTGCATCAGGCAGGTGCATTACTGCTACTGTCTTGCAGTCTTTTTGTGAACTATCAATTGCGAAAAACAAAGTAATTAACATATGTTGGTAACCCTGTGGAAAACATTTGAATGAGTGGATAAATGAGCCATACGTGGAGTATTTGTAAAGCTTGTTGGACCAGAGCAATAAAAATCATAAATTTGCAATAAGTAGATCATTCACAAACGCTAAATGGATACAGAAATAAAAGAAGAAGGCAAATTTAGATATATAGAAACTGGTGGAGATGGAGAGGTCTTATTGCTTTTGCATGGCTT
>JBCBDH010000464.1:0-5513 GCA_038529855.1 Bacteroidota bacterium
GATAGTAATTGATATTGGGCATGGGATGTGTATCCAAGTATTGATACTGCGTTGTCGTTCGACTATTTTCCTGACCAGCGACAAAAGCGATCAATTCCCAATGATCTCCATCCGTTGAGCGTTCAACTTCAAAACCCAGATTGTTATTTTCCGTTGCGGTCTGCCATGTCAGCTTTATTTCTTTTTCTATTAAGCTACCTTGAAATTGCATCAACTCCACTGGCAGCCCTGAGACAGCCCCATAAGTAAACTGCCCATCATCAAGCGGGACGTAGTAACTTCGACAGGGCGGATTATTAATGACTTCTGTTGCAGAGGCGTGATAGTGATAAGTATTACCAAAATTAGGGGTCATCCCTGTATGCCCATTACAAGCATCCAAATCAGTGGGTGCTGAACTTTGCCCTGAATCATAAGGACCATAAATAGGAACTCCCTCAAAGGTGAATCCCAAATAAGCATCGTTTTGTTGGGTGAAGTCCGTACACTGATTGGCTGTGGCTACCCCATCTGCCGTAAGTGGGACATTGATGCTGTAAGGGATGGTATGAAAATGACCAAAACCTGCGGGCTCTGGATGCCAACCACATCTATCCAAAGGAATGAGACCACCATAAAGTGCTGTCATGGATTCTGAGCTAGGAGGCGTATGTTCCAGTACAATCCCATTCTTTAATACTCCAATGGGTTCTGCTGTATGATAATTGATTGACCCACCAGGTTTATCAACTGGCCCTTTGAGTATTTGAAAAGATTGGTACCAATCCTCTGAAGCCCCCAAAAATAAATCTGCCTCAATACAATAGTCTGGATTAAGCCCTGACTCTACATCTACTCCTGTGGTCAAGTTCTTGTGATGAATGCGAACGCCATCTGCATGAATCAACCTCGAACCATCATCCTCCATATCGTTGATCAAAACGGAGTCTACCAATCTGGGATCGCCATTAAAAAGAGCAATCCCTCCAATATCATTGATGGTCTCTGGGCATAGATCAATAGAGGCATCGTAGTGATCCTTAAAAGTCACCGTATAACAAGCCACAAAAACAGTATCTCCATCCGTTTGCACCCTAACTGGGCACCAATCATCTTCCCAAGCAATAATAATCTGAGAGCTGGTAAAAAAATTAGGGTGAACCAAGGTATCTGTGGGTTCTTCATAAACATTCTGTGCTGAAAGGAATAGGGGAAGCAGGAAGAATAAAAAGCTGCATCTTATTTTCATCGAGGTATCAAAATTGTTTAGAAAGTGCTAATCACCCAAAACGTAAAAAGTCCACGCTTTAATGCAAAGTGATTTAGACTTCTCCCCCTGCTCTAGGTACATGGATGTGTACGCAGAAAAGCGAGAAAGCGTTTAAATCGCTTCCTTTTGTAAAGCATAGACTTTCGGGTATTCTATAGAAAGGAACTAAATATGTGCCAAAATACTTGACTAGATCGCCACGCAGCGACCTTCCTCACAGCACAACAGTCTCTTAGCAGACCCGACCAGACTCGAACTGATAGCATTGGAGTCAAATTCCAATATGTTAACCTTTACACCACGGGTCTTGCAAATTGTCTAATGGACCATATGATTGGCCCAATGTCAAAGCGTATGAAAATGAAGTGGCTCGTGAACGATTCGAACGTTCATCTCTCGGTTCGTAGCCAAGTATCCTTCCTATTGAACGAACGAGCCAGCAGCAGATGCACAAGATGGGACTCGAACCCACACCGACAGCGTCACAAACTGTCATGCTACCTTTACAACACTTGGCACATATCGACAAGCAAATAATGACTTCACATTTGGCTTGCCTCTTTGTATTGCCGACGGGACTCGAACCCGCAATCTCCACAGTGAAAGTGTGGTGACTTAACCAATTCGTCTACGGCAACATTTTAGTCAGGGTGGTAGGACTCGAACCTACGACATCCGCGATCCAAACGCGGCACTCTGCGCAACTGAGTTACACCCTGATAAGTTTTTGCATCTCTCCATAAAAAAAGCGTCTCGTAAATTTCCTATCTACGAGACGCTTTTTGGTTTTAAATTACCCAATAGAATTTACCGCTCATAGATGATGAGTTGACTATGTTGACGCGGACGTTCTATGTTGATATTGTAATTCATGCTTTTATAACTAAAGCATCTAAAAGATCGTTCCCGGGAAATTCATTTTTGTTAAAAAAAGAAGGACAGCAGTAAACTCGTTGTAGCTTCTGTATATTGGAGCGATCCAAAAAATAGTAAAATATGAAAACGATTATCTCTATTGGAATGGCTCTTTTTATCTTATCTCTTTTATCCTGTCGACCTGAGCTTATTCCTGCACTTCAAGAAAAACAACAGCTCCATGCCACTACAGCATGGGAGTCGCTTAGCAGTTATCCACAAAAAGTAGGACGAACGGATGATCTCTCTTTTGTCAATACAGAATTGGGTTGGGCAGTTAATAGCCAAGGGGTTTTACTAAAAACAAGAGATGGGGGAGATAACTGGATCGTTCAGTTTAGAAAGAAGAATTCTTTTTTTAGGGCAGTCGTTTTTAAAGATTCCCTAAATGGTTGGTTGGGGACCCTGGGAAGAAATGATTCTTATTTGTACTCAACTGATTCTATTATTTTATATGAAACACATGATGGTGGTGAAAGCTGGGCGCCCACTGCTATAGAAGGACCTTATCCTACTGGAATTTGTGGGATGCAAAAAGTTAATGATCAATCTATAGTGGCCTGTGGTCGGGTGCGTGGGCCTTCTTATTTTATGAAGACCAATGACGGTGGCGAAACCTGGCAATCTTTTAATCTGGATCATGTGGCAGGTAGTTTAATCGCTCCGTATTTTTTTGATGAGCAGCACGGTATTTTGGTAGGAGGGACGACTCGCGATAAGAATAATTCTAAGGCATTGGTGCTGGAGACTTATGACGGTGGACAAAGCTGGGATACCATTTATCAGTCTCAGCAAAAAGGAGAATACTGCTGGAAGATTTCTTTTCCTTCAAAGGAAATAGGCTATATATCTGTGCAACGCAATTTGCGAGATGGACGCTTTTATTGTCTAAAAAGCACAGATGGTGGTCGGACCTGGATGGAAAAGGATTTTGCCAAAAAGCGATACCTTGCACAGGGGATTGGCTTTATTAATGAACAGGTGGGTTGGATTGGTGGTAGTTTTAAATACAGTTATGAAACTCGAGATGGTGGCGATACTTGGTTGCCCGTTTCCAATGCTGGTAAGGGCCTTAATAATTTCCAATTCATTGATCAGCAAAGGGCTTTTTCTGTGGGGAGGGGGATTTACCGCTTGGATAATTTAGATCCCTTGCTCAATGGAGAAGTACTGAGCCATTATCCCAATGGGCAAATTCAAAGTCGAAAAAATTATCAACAGGGTATTCTCAATGGTCCTTTTCAAAGCTATTATCCAGATGGGCAATTGGAACAGCGTGGGAAGTATAAGAGGAATTTGCGACATGGCAAATGGGATTTCTATTCCCCAGAAGGACAAAAGACGACCCGCATCAAATACCGACACGACATTGCCAAGATCGCTACGGATCAACTTGAAGATTTTGTGGGGATTTATCGCGTAAAAGAAGATACCTATCGGTTTATCACTTTGGAAAAAGGGCAGCTGTATTCCACGCGTTCTGATACGCAGGAAAAATTGATCATGTACCCAGAAACGGATCATCAGTTTTTCTATCGTTTTGATGTCGAGGTCAAAATTATGTTTGTACGCGATGAGAAGGGGGCTGTTAGTCATACCATTAGCTATCAGCCTGGGGGAGAGACCAAAGCAGAGCGAATAGGGGAGGAGGAAGCGGCTGCTTTGTGGTCTTTATACCAACCTAAACCAAAGAAAAGAGGAAATAGATAGCGCGAACTGTATTTTGGAACAGCATAAACAATCGCCCTTATTCAGCTGTTAGCATAAGCCTTTCATATCCTAATAATTATGCAATTTAACGGAAATACCAACGAATACCTGGAACTGTCGGCAATTAGCTCAGATAATTGTGAGATACTTAACCAGAGCCGCGAAAGCAGCCTCTCTATTTTGTGGAATTTAGAATCAGGTAGCCGTTTATTGATTGATGAGCGGCCCTTTGACTTGGAGAAAAACCAACTGATTTTTTTGACGGATTTTCACAAGATCAAACCCCAGAAGATCACGAAGATGCGTTTGGTTCGCTTTAATCGCCCTTTTTACTGTATTCTAGATCACGATAGCGAGGTAGGCTGTAAAGGCATTCTTTTTTTTGGTGCTTCCAATGTCCCTTCCATTCAAATTCCCGAAGAGGAATTGGAGAAATTTGAGATTCTTTGGAGCATGTTTAATATCGAGATGACTTCCAAGGATAAGCTACAGATCGAAATGCTTCAAATGATGCTAAAGCGATTGATCATTTTATGCACACGATTGAATCGAGAGCAAAATAACATGGTCCAGCTCGACAATGGTCAGCTCAATTTGGTTCGAGAGTTTAACTTCCTGGTAGAGAGTCATTTCAAAACCAAACACACCGTAGCAGAATATGCTGATCTATTGCATAAATCTCCCAAAACCCTATCCAATCTTTTCTCCAAATACCAAGAAAAACGCCCCCTTCAAATCATCCAAGAGCGGCTGATGGTTGAAGCCCGTCGATTATTATCCTATACGGAAATGACAGTCAAGGAAGTGGCCTATGAGCTAGGTTTTGATAGCATACAGGCTTTTAGCCGTTTTTTCAAAACCAAAGAGGGGCTTTCCCCAAAAGATTTTCGAGAGAAAAATGCTTAAATCCCTGTTTCGGGAAAAATAGTTAAGCCTTCGGGAAAAAGCGCCTACCACCTACCTGCTTTTTGCCTGCATCTTTGCATTGTACTTTTGATTTAGAGGTGATTACCTCCATCATTCAAAAACAAAATATCATGTTAAAGCAAATAGATCAGGCAAGTTTTAATGCTACTATCAAAGAAAATGAAGTTGTATTGGTAGACTTTTATGCCGATTGGTGTGGACCTTGCCAAGCACTTCACCCTACGCTCGAAAAGCTGTCTACTGACTTTGATGGAAAGGCGACCATTGCAAAGGTCAATGTGGATAATAATCCAGAATTATCCTACCAATTTCAGGTGAGAAGTATCCCTGCATTGTTTTATTTCAAAAATGGCGAATTGGTCGATAAGCAATTGGGTTTGCAATCCGCCAATGCAATTTCTAATCATTTAAATCAACTTTTAAACGCTTAATATCATGGCAACCAACATCAAAATCAAGAACATCCCAACTGGTTATCAATCTATTATTACTAATGGCCGTCACAGCATTGTAGGTGACGAACCGATCAAGAGTAAAGGAACTGATTTAGGCTTAGCACCAACTGAACTGGTATTGGCAGGTATTGCCATGTGTAAGGTGGCGACAGTGCGAAATGTGGCCCGCCGTAAAGGTTGGGAGATTGGTGATGTTGATGCTGAGTTGAGCCAGACGGTAAAGCGCGGGGAAGGTCGAAAATTGAAAACGACGGTAG
>JBCBDH010000465.1:0-5507 GCA_038529855.1 Bacteroidota bacterium
TATTGATTTGGGTATTAATCAAATTGCCTTTAGTGGCGGAGTATTCCAAAATCAATAGCTAGGGCCTTCACCAATAGGACTAAAGAGTAGTGAAACTTAGCCGCTATCCAATCTTTTGCTTGCCCCGCTTGTATATCACTGATGATGCGAGTCATCAAGGATTGGGTTGGAATGCCCTCGTCTAGGGCTAGGTCTTCAAAATAATTGGCAGAAAATTGCAGGCCCTCTTTTTTGAAATAGGCACTTGCCCTTGCTTCCAAACGCATAGCAGCCTCCCCTTCGTAGCTTTGATGGTCCAGTATCCCCAGCAGAGCCGCTAGGGCATCAAAGATTCGTCCAACACTTGAAGTTTGTAATCGACTATTTTTCTGTAGTAAGCTGTTGTAAATCCGCCATTCTACGGGACTAAATTTCTCCCTCAGAATCGCTTCCGCTCCCTCAATCCCCCAACAAGCAGACAGGGCGGCTATTCGAGGTTCCTTAGGCATTTTATCGCCCAAAATAAAATCGAAGTAGTCAAAATGATGGGTTCTTTGAAAACGGTATTGCTGATATTTAAAAAATTCTCCTCCCCAGATTTGACCATCTTTTCCCAAACCTGTTCCATCCCAAATCACACCCAAGATGGGGGCTTGGCTATGGACTAAATTATGCTCCCCCAGGATCGCTCCAAAATGGGCTTGGTGATGCTGGATTTTTTTGATTGGCACTTGCCAGGTATTGGATAATTGATCCCCATATTGACTGGAAGGATAATCTGGATGGTCATCCCTTAGGATTAAGCTGGGCTGGGTTTGGAAGAGTTTTAGGAAATGTTGAATCGTATGTTGATAATTTTGCTGGGTATCAAAATGCTCCAAATCGCCTAGATACTGACTGATGTACTTATTGCCGCGATGCAAAAGACTAAAGGTGCTCTTGAGCATCGCCCCCATCGCCAGGATGTTTTGGGGGGGAAGTTTTAAATTGGCATTGATATAGCTAGGGGCCAAGCCGCGGGAGCGGCGCAGGATGATCTTTTGCTTTTTGAATGGGGAAAACTGAATGACGCTGTCGTCTTGTGGGAGGACAATTTTTCGATTGTGGGTCAAGATAAAATCAGCAATCTTGGCTAAGTCTTTTACCGCTTTTTCATCTTCATATATAATGGGAGAATTGCTGACATTTGCACTCGTCGCTACAATCGGTCGTTCAAAACGCGCTAAGAGCCATTCAAAAAGGGGGGCATAAGGCTGTAGGATACCAACCTGATTTAAGCCTGGTGCAATTTGGCCGCTTCCGTTAAGCTGCTCCCCCATCTCCAACAAAACGATTGGTGAGACCGCACTTGTTAAAACCTCTTTTAGCGCCTTATCCTTTGAAAATAATTGCTGTATATCCGCATGGGGAAACATCAGCGCAAAGGGTTTGGAGGGGCGGTGTTTTCGCTTTCGCAATTCCAATACTGCCTTGTCATTGGTCGCATCACAGGTCAGTAAATATCCCCCAATTCCTTTGATGGCCACTATTTTTCCCGCATCCCAATGCATAAGCACTTGTTCCAGGATATCCTGTGGCTGTTTTGTCCATTCTTGCTGGTGGACATCTAGAAGGCTCATTTCCACTCCGCAGTCCGCACAGGAATTGGTTTGGGAATAATAGCGACGATCTGATGGAGAGTCATACTCCGTTTGGCACGTTGGACACATGGGAAAGACCTCCATCGTCGTATGCCCTCTATCATAAGGGAGCTGATCAATGATCGAATAACGTGGACCGCAATTGGTACAGGTGGTGAAAGCATACTGGTATCTTCGATCTTTGGCACTATGCAACTCCTCTCGACAATCTTCGCACAAAGCAAAATCAGGCGTAAGCAGGAGGCTTGGCTCCCCCTCGCTGGTACTGTGGATAATCTCAAAACGATCAAAGTACTTTTGCTGAATTCGATATTGCGACAGGCCCGTTATCCTACTTAGGGCAGGTGCCTTTTCAACGATTTTCCCAGCAAATGTTGAAGCCAATAGGCGATCTGCATTAAATACCACATGCACCCCATCAAAGGTATTATTCACCCATCCCTTAAGCTGGTATTCCCTTGCCAGCGAATAGACAAAAGGGCGAAATCCAACCCCCTGGACCTGACCTTTGATATGGAGATGCCAAGTTTGCATTAAACCGTCACTTCGTTCTTAGCCGTCTGCTTTTCCTGGACTT
Organism: Bacteroidota bacterium; assembly: GCA_038529855.1. Taxonomy (GTDB): domain Bacteria; phylum Bacteroidota; class Bacteroidia; order Chitinophagales; family Saprospiraceae; genus JBCBDH01. Next base: position 2,197 of record JBCBDH010000465.1, read on the forward strand.
TTTCCAACAGCCAATTGCACCACTCATCTATACCTGTATTTTGGGTACTGGAAATTTCTAATACCTTAATGTCTGGATTCACCTCCCTGGCATCCGCTACCACCGCATCCACAGAAAAGGGAAGATAAGGCAGTAAGTCTACTTTAGAGACCAGCATCATTTCACTAGTCAAGAACATGCGTGGGTATTTCTTGGGTTTGTCATCCCCTTCCGTCGTAGCGATTAGGGTGACGCGATAATCTTCTCCTAAATCAAAGGAAGCAGGGCAAACGAGATTGCCTACATTCTCAATGATCAAGAGCTCCGTATCCGTCAGGTCCATGCGCTCCATCGCTTGCCAAACCATCTGTGCTTCAAGGTGGCAAATACCGCCTGTGACAATTTGCAGGGCATCAATACCCGTCTCGCGGATTCGGTCTGCATCTCGCTCCGTCTCCAAATCCCCTACCAATATTTTCATCTTGACTTTATCGCCAATTCTACGAGCAGTTTCTTGGAGTAAGGTTGTTTTTCCACTACCTGCTGAAGAAGTGATATTGATCAGTAGAATATTTTTCTCGGTCATGTTTTTGCGAATGCTATCCGCTACAAAGTCATTGGCTTTGAGAAGGTGCATGGTCGTGTTATCACAGGTAACCGTACCTCTCGCCCCTTTTTTTGATTTTTGAACTTTATCCATGCTAAACGATTCGTTTAATCTAAAATAGAATGCGTAGTCTTAATCAGCAAAGGCTTTCCTCTTCTGCATCAAACTGAACTTGATGGATGAGCAACTCCGTGCCTTTGACTACATTATTATTGGGTTGACCACAAACAGCACAGGCAAATTTGTACTGCTCGATGGTCGAATTAATGCCACAATCTTTACAGTGTATTTCGATTGGTATCAATTCAATATTCAATTGTACGGACTGGTATTTTTCTTCTGCCGTCGTCACGGCCTCAAAAGCATTTTGCATCAATACAGGTTCCACATTGGCCAGCAGCCCTACTTTTAAATTGATGGCAATCATGCCGTCCAATTCTGTTGGGGAGAACTCTGCTTCCAGGGTATTGAAAATGCTGCGGACTAAAGAAATCTCATGCATACTCGATTATTTTAGTGCGACTTGCTCTAGTTTTTGCAATAGGCCCAAATGCTTATTGGCCTCTTTGATCATTTCTGGGTCTGCGACCAGAGTCTTGACCTCTTTAGCTTTGGCCAGCATATCCTGATAGCGAGCCTCATTAAATTTCTCAGGATCATTGCCCACCTCCCAGCTGGCTTCTAGAAAATTGAGTAGGGTAATAGCTCTTTCGTAGGGATAGGCTGATGTCCGAACGGAGAGGGCTTCTTTGTAATAGTGGAGGGCTTTCTCCAAATTATCGCTAAGCACCGCCTTTGGAAATTTGATAAAACCATTCCCATAATTATTGCAAATCATTCCATACTGATAGGGATATTTATCTTTGGTATAAAAGGCCAGCGCTTCATCAAAAGAAGAGACGGCCACACCTGCCCATATGCTTTTCTTTTTGTGTTCTGCGGGCATATCCGTGTAGAGTACCCCCAGGTTGTGGTGAATATCAGCAAATACATCAGGGGCCATTTCTTTGGTAAATACCTTTAAGGCTTCCTGATAACTGCTGATGGCGGGTTTGAAAAATTGGGGATTCCCTTTTTGGGCCCAGGTATACAATAGGGTTCCTTTTCGATAGTGGGCATTACCAGCCAGCTCCTTTAAATCTTCTGCCTCAAATAGGCGAATGGCGCGGGTGGTGTAGCCCAATGCTTCAGAAAAGCTTTCAGAAATATTAGCGATATGAGCGGCTTCTAATAATAATAGCCCTGTCTCCACTTGTCTATCTGCCTGCTCATAGGCTTGTAGGACCTTCCAGAGTTGATTTTTCAGGGTTCTTAACAAATCCTGATCATAGGGAACGGTCAATTGTTGTAGCCAGGCTTGGCATTGGATGTAATCCAGCTCAATCTTTGCCTCTTTTGATAAATGGTCGCGATTGGGTTTTTGGAGGACGTCGAGGGCTAAAGCAGCCCTTTGTAAATCAATGAACAGCGAGGCCAGGTGTTTGGCGGAAAAAGCCAGGTGCTCTTCTGAAGGGGCACTTTTTAGGGCCTCTTCATAGAAATAGATCGTCTTTTCCAAATCAAGATTCCCAGTGCTTGAAGCATAATGTCTGAGTATTGCATTATTGTGCATCAGACGATATTCTTCATAGGGAGAATATTGGGAAATCAATTCGCTGGGATCAATGGGAATCCCATGCTGAAAGCGATTGATAAAATCCAGTTCCTTAAAAAGGGCGGGATTGGCCACTTGTAAATAGTCGTAAGCTTTTTCGTAATTATTTAATTTGGCAAATAGAAGCCCCAATAAATTGTGTTCATTTAATTCAATTTCTTCTGGTAATAAAAAGGGAGCCTGAGTGTTGAACCAATCCAAAGGAAAGGCCATCTCTCCATTTTTGATCATAATCGAATGTGCATTGGGTGTGGGTCGATTTTCAAGACTATCCAGTACTTCAACCAATTCGCTTAAACGATCCTCTTTTTGGATGATGTTGCGAATGGAGGTATGATGATCAGTTGTTGCAAAAATTGAAAGCATCTTTATTCGTTTTTAAAGTTCCTCTAGCGTCTTTGCGAATGCCTCTTTGTAAGATACGAGCGAAAGTTTTTGCTTTTTTTTCAGAATGATAAATATCTATTTTTCTACACATCAGTTTTAATGGATTATCCACGGCGATGTAGATCATGGTCAAATGCCACTGCCCTCTTTTTTCGATTAGCTGATAGCAGACTTCTGTATCCATGAGCCAACGATCCTCCTTTAATAGCTTTAAATCTTCCTGTTTTCCAGGAAAATCTGCCAAGTGATAAAAAGGAATATCAGGAGAAATATACATGGCCCTATAGTTTCACATTCAAAACTTTTAATGCTTTTTGAAGCTCGTATTCCAAATCTCGATCGCTATTATTTACTTCATTATCAATTAGTAATTCGTGTAGGGCGATGGACTTATCCCCCTTTGCATTTTTGTCTTTTAGCATGTGCTGTTTGGCCTTGTGCAACTTTTTAAAAAGTTCGTCGCTAGCTGGTGCGACCATCAAGGTTCTGGGACCTGCATAGTAGATGACATTTACATTGGGCTCTCCATCAAATATTTCAGCAGCCAGGGTTTTGTCAATCAATAAATGAGAAGACCTCAAACGAACCTTGGCTCCTTTTTCAGCCGTTGCACGTAGGCGGTTTTGAATATTTTGAGGAGGTATAAGCATCTCGTCTGTCTATTTTAGCTCTTCTAGTAAAGTA
>JBCBDH010000466.1:0-5497 GCA_038529855.1 Bacteroidota bacterium
ATACGCCAACCAATATCAAAGTAACCCGAACCAATCCATCTATATCGTATTTGAAGATGTAATCATCAACCATAATTTTGACTAGATATGGTCTCAAGGTTGCTAAAGGTGCCAGAACAACCGCCAATACACCCGCCAGAATAAAAACAACCTTATAGGGTTTGGCCAAGGCCAAAACCCGTCCTAAAAGCAAGAGATCTATTTTGTTATTATCCATGAAGCAAATCCTGATCTGGTAAGGCAGTTCTAACTTTTATCTATTGACGGATGTAAAACAAGAAATAGACTACCTCGGTTCAAGCAGAACTGCAAGTTAGCCTTTTAATGGCGAATACACCACCGTTTTTCCTAAATCATCCCTTCATCAGCAAAACTGAAGTAGCCCCTTTCAGAAATAATCAGATGATCGCAAACCAGAATATCCAAATGTACTCCCGCTTTTTTGATCTTACGGGTAATCTGCACATCTGCACCACTGGGCTTCAGGCTACCCGAGGGATGATTGTGACAAAGAATCACGGAAGAAGCCAATCCTTCTACCGCTCGCCGAAAAATGAGCCTAGCATCGACTACTGTCCCCGATACCCCTCCCATACTGATTCGCTCCCGACCAATCAATCGACTAGAACGATCCAATAACAAAATCCAAAACTCTTCGTGATCCAAATCACTTAAAATAGGCGCCAGTAATAGATAAGCCTCCTTGCTGCTCTTAACCTGTGGTCGATCCCTCACCTCTGCCAGTTGCCGCCTACGCCCCAACTCCAATGCTGCAATGACCGTAATGGCCTTTGCCATCCCCATACCCTTAAATTGAATTAAATCCAAAGGGCGCTGCCGCCCCAGTTCCCGCAAATCGTGATCAACTGCTCGCAATAATCGCTTGGCTAAGTCTACTGCCGTTTCTTTTCTAGATCCCGTTCGGAGTAAAATGGCCAATAATTCCGCATCGCTCAATAGTTGATGTCCTTTCTGCTGTAACTTCTCCCTCGGCCGATCTTCTTCTGCCCAGGCTTTTATCGTCAAAGTATCTAATAGATAAGTCATTGATCTAATCAAATAGTCTACAAAATGCCAGCCCCATCTAAAAATTAGACGAGACTGGCGCATTCAACATCAGGCTTCTACAATCTCGGCAGCCGCCTCGTCTCTCACCAATCCGAGTTTTCTGATCCTCGACCTGATCGCTCCTGGCTGTCGCTCAAGTATCGCTGCTATCTCTGCCACTGGAACATCATCCCCCAGCAATACTTCCAATTTCAAATCCTCTTCCTTTGACCAAGTTTCATAAGCACGAGAATAGGTCTGCCGCGCCTCTGCCACTATCGATGCCTGATCGCGTTTTCTAAAATTGATCATTGCAGTTATCATTGCCTGACCAAAGCGCTCCAAATCTTCCTCAAATATCACAATCCGCTGGCGCTCGTATTGTTGGTCTTCTCCTTGCTGACTTTGTGTGATGACCATATACCCCTTTTCCTTCTGGGTCTGTTTGAGATCAAAAAAGTAAGTGATCTTTCCGCTTTTAACTCTTTGTGTGTACAATGATCTTTTTTCCATGACTAAATTTTTTTCTGTGAATGATTAAATGTTCACCTAAAGGACGCAGCGAGAAAAAAATTCCACAAACATTAAAGAAAAAAATATACTTAACTATACCAAATCAGAGCCTATACAAAAAATAAACACCTGTAAATGAATGACTTACAATAATCATATGATGAAAAATAAATTTTGAATTTTTCTTAAGAATAGAAGGAGTACACAAGAATATAAATGCAAAACAGCCTCAACCAACTGAATGGATTGAGGCTGTTCATTCCTAACTTCACTACCGAAGTTGGAGTCGATCTTAGCTATTATATGCCACTAAATATTTGCAAAAGCCTGCTCCAAGTCGCCGATCAAATCGCCGGCATCTTCAATACCTACACTCAAACGAATCAAGGAATCCGTGAGATTGACCTTGAGGCGCTCTTCCCTTGGAATAGAAGCATGTGTCATACTGGCTGGATGCCCTATCAGTGATTCTACTCCACCCAGAGATTCAGCCAGAGCAAATAAACGCGTACTTGACATGACTTTCAAGGCCAGATCATAATCGTCGTTCTTGAAATCAAAAGAAACCATCCCCCCAAAATATCGCATTTGCTTTTTGGCAATCTCGTGATTGGGATGATCTTCAAAGCCAGGATAATAAACCTTATTTATTTTGGGATGCGTCAGAAGAAAATCCGCAATTTGTCTGGCATTCTGACAAGCGCGTTCTACTCGCAAATGCAGAGTCTTGATCCCTCTCAAGGTTAAAAAGCAGTCCTGTGGGCCAGGAACAGCTCCCACTGCATTTTGTATGAAGTAAAAGTGCTCGGCCAATTGCTCATCTTTGACAATAATCGCCCCCAAAACCAAATCGGAGTGACCGCCTATATATTTTGTAGCAGAGTGCGTAATGATATCTGCCCCCAAATCCAATGGATTCTGTAGATAGGGAGACGCAAAGGTATTATCCACACAAACCAATAGCTCGTGTTTTTTAGCTATTGCACAAACTTTTTCGATGTCAATGATATTGAGCATTGGATTGGTGGGCGTCTCTACCCAGAGCAGCTTTGTATTTTCGTTGATATAGGACTCGATGCTTTCCGGTTCTTCCATAGAGATGAAATGCCCTTTCAAACCATAGCGCTCGTATACCTTGGTAATCAAGCGATAAGAACCACCGTATAGATCGTTGGTTGCAATAATCTCATCACCAGGATTAAGCAGTTTTAGTACGGCGTCCATAGCCGACATACCACTGGAAAAGCAGATACCATATTGGCCATTTTCTAAGGCAGCCAAATTGTGTTGCAAAACATCCCGCGTGGGATTTTGGGTACGAGCATATTCAAATCCCTGATGATCACCAGGTGCTTTTTGTACATAAGTAGAGGTCTGAAAAATAGGGGTCATAATAGCCCCAGTTCCAGGATCGGGTTCGATTCCGGCGTGGATTACTTTCGTTCCGAACTTCATAGTACGTTTGATTTTTGGCAAGGCTCGGGGAGTAGGCCCTACTTCCTGTTAATAACGGTTTTGACGGCCTGGACCACATCTTTTGATCCAAGCCCATACTTGTCGAGCAAATCTACTGGCTTCCCACTTTCGCCAAAAGAGTCATTTACTGCAACAAACTCCATAGGTGTGGGCATTTTTCGTGCCAGTAGCTGCGCAATGCTATCGCCCAATCCACCGTGCCGCTGATGTTCTTCAGCAGTCACCACACATTTGGTTTTACTGACGGATTCTAAAATCGCCTCTTCATCTAACGGTTTGATCGTATGAATGTTGATAATTTCACAACTATAGCCCTCAGCAGCCAGTGATTTTGCAGCTTCAATAGCGATCCAAACCAGGTGACCAGTAGCAAAAATACTGACATCCGTTCCCTCATTGAGCAAAACAGCTTTACCGATTTCAAACTTTTGATCGGGGTGGGTAAAAATGGGCCAGCCTGGACGACCAAAGCGAAGATATACAGGGCCGTAATGTTCGGCAATAGCGATAGTAGCCGCCTTGGTTTGGTTGTAATCACAAGGATTAATGACGGTAAAACCTGGCAACATCTTCATCATCCCTATATCTTCTAGGATTTGATGGGTTGCCCCGTCTTCTCCCAGGGTCAAGCCCGCATGAGAAGCACAGATTTTAACATTTTTATGGGAATAGGCAATGGACTGTCGAATTTGATCGTAGACCCGTCCGGTAGAAAAGTTGGCGAAGGTGCCTGTAAATGGAATTTTCCCAGTCGTGGCCAGCCCTGCCGCAATGCCCATCATATTGGCTTCGGAGATTCCTACCTGGAAAAAGCGATCTGGATAAGCCTGAATAAAGGGCTTCATTTTGAGCGAACCCACCAAATCGGCACAAAGGGCGACAGCATTATCGTGTTGATGCCCCACTTCTAATAAACCCGCACCAAAACCATCTCTGGTTGATTTTTTTCCTGTGCTCACCAAGCGGTCTAGACTGTAAGAGGTTGAAGTTTGCATGTACTGATTTATTTATCGGTATCCAAAATCATTTCGGCAGATTCATTGACTTTAGCCAAAGAATAATCGCCAAGGGTTTCTTCCAATTGAGCTAATGCGGCTTGAGCTTGTTCTTTATTAGGAGCAACGCCATGCCATTTATGGGTCCCCATCATAAAGTCAACGCCAAAACCCATTTCTGTTTTCATCAGGATGACAATGGGTTTACCCTGCCCTTTCAGGCTTTTGGCCTTTTCCAGAGTTTGAATGACCTCTGCCATATCATTGCCATTCATCCGCAAGACTTCCCAGCCAAAAGCGGCCCATTTACTAGGCAAATCACCCAAGGAGATCACATCGTCTGTAGAGCCGTCAATTTGCTGCCCATTCCAATCTACAATGGCAATCAGATTATCTATCTTGTAATGTGCGGCAAAGAGCGCAGCTTCCCATATTTGTCCTTCCTGTAACTCTCCATCTCCCGTCAGCACATACACGCGTTTGTCTTCTCCATCCATCCGCTTGGTCAAAGCGGCACCAATCGCTACAGAGATTCCCTGGCCTAAAGAGCCCGATGCTACTCGTATGCCAGGCAAACCCTCATGGGTAGCAGGATGTCCTTGGAGGCGGGAGTCGATTTTGCGAAAGGTGGCCAATTCGTCGATATCAAAATAACCACTTCGGGCCAAGACGCTGTACCAAACAGGGGAGATATGGCCATTGGAGAGAAAGAACATATCTTCTCCTTTACCATCCATTTGAAAGCTGGGCTGGTGGTCCATAATTTCAAAATACAAGGCGGTAATTAGGTCGGTACAACCCAATGAACCACCTGGATGACCACAGGTAGCATAATAGACCTGTCGAATAATATCTCTCCTTACCTGAGAGGCAATTTGCTGAAGTTTAGCGATATCGGCCATAGTTAGATATACGTGAGATAAAGGCTTTTCCTATCAACCGCTAAAGTAGACAATTTAGAGAGAAGTAAAAACAAAATTGGGCAATAGTAAAGGGCAATCTAAATGGAATCTAGATTGCCCCTTACGGTGATAAGCCTTCTACAAGAGAAGGGCTTTCTGTAGAATGGTCAAAATTAGTTGACGCTTGTAGATAACTCTTTACCAGGCTTAAATTTTACAACATTTTTAGCAGCGATCTGGATAGACTCACCAGTCTGAGGATTTCTTCCGGTGCGGGCTTTTCTTTCGGAGATAGAAAAAGTACCAAAGCCAACAAGGCTGACTTTCTTACCGTCCTTCAAAGAGTCTTCTATACAAGAGAAAACAGCATTCAATGCATCAGAAGCCTGTGTCTTTGACAAGTTAGCATCTTCTGCCACTTTGTTGATTAATTCTCCTTTGTTCATTTTAACAATTTTTATAATTTGAAAATTTTGGCACAAATTTATACGCTTGGTCCTTTAAAAACAAGTTTTTAGAATTAAATTATTCCCCAAAAGCCATATTTTACAAGGGTTTTAGCCA
>JBCBDH010000467.1:0-5485 GCA_038529855.1 Bacteroidota bacterium
GTCAAAATCTTTAGTGATCTCTCGATCACAATTTCTTGATGGAATTTCTGAAAGTTAATTTACGCTTGCTGAATTTAAAAAAATGATTTTCTCGCGAGTGTGCTCTGAGTCTATCAAGCTATTCTCATAACTCGTCAGTACTCTAGCTGCACTTTTCTCAAGTCGTGTCAATGAACTTTTTTTGTTGGCCTCATCCTTGGTTTACACCCTTGTGTAAATTCCATATTGTGAGACCTAACTATTTTGTTTTTCGAACAAAAATTTCAATCTGTAAATGCCTCTCTTGAAAGGCGACTGCAAAGGTAAATACAATGAATCAGTTATACAAGCTCTTTTCAAAAAAAAGTCAAAAAAAATATTCAGGGATTTCTAAATCGGCTAGCTGTCTGATCTTCTCTGCAGTAGGACCACTGCCTTGTGGCCGAAAAGGATGCTTAAGATACATTTTTTTTAAAATATTTACAAAGTAATTACCCACTTTCACCCAAGTAAATTGGGTATTTTAGCCATATAACCAAAGGCTATCCCCTTTTTGGAGAATATATGGATAGAGTGGCTGGCATCAAGTAAGTAAAAAGGTTAATTTTGTTGCATTATTTAATCTACCCTCCAAACCTATCAATAGCATGGAAGTAGCCATTCAAAAAATGAAGAAACATAACTTTAGTGCAGGACCTGCAATACTGCCTGCCAGCGTCCTCAAACAAGCATCAGAGGCGGCCTATGATTTCAACGGTATGGGTTTATCCATTCTTGAAATCTCTCACCGAAGTGCCGAATTCAAGGCAGTACTTGAAGAGGCCAATGCATTGGTTAGTGAACTGCTCGGTCTTTCCGATGATTATGCGGTACTGTTCCTAACTGGCGGTGCCAGTTCTCAGTTTTATATGACGGCTATGAACCTTCTCAATGAGCAAGATAAAGCCTGTTTTGTAGATACTGGATCTTGGTCGACCAAAGCCATCAAAGAGGCCAAGCTATTTGGGCAAGTCGAGGTATTGGCTTCTTCCAAAGAAAGCAACTTTACCTACATCCCAAAGGATTATACGGTTCCTCAAGATGCAAGCTATCTCCACCTAACTAGTAATAATACCATCTTTGGTACGCAGTATCACCAATGGCCCGAAACGAAGGTACCCTTTGTCTGTGATATGTCATCGGATATTTTTAGCCGTCCGATCGAGAACATAGAACGCTTTAATTTGATTTATGCGGGTGCGCAGAAAAACCTTGGTCCAGCGGGAACAACACTTGTTATTGTACGCAAGGATATTTTAGGAAAAGTGAATCGCCAGATTCCTACCATGCTCAACTACGAAACCCATATTGCCAAAGACTCTGCTTTTAATACCCCTCCCGTTTATCCTATTTATGTATGTATGCTCACGATGAGATGGATTAAGGAAATGGGGGGATTGACAGCGATGGCTACTCACAACAAAGAAAAAGCGGCACTTGTCTATGATGAAATTGATCGCAATCCATTATTTGAGGGAACCGCGAGTAGAGAAGATCGCTCTCTGATGAATGCGACCTTTGTTATGACCAATCCAGACCTGGAGGCGGCCTTTTTGGAAGCGGCTTCTGAAGCAGGTTGCGTTGGTGTGAAAGGACATCGTTCTGTTGGTGGATTCCGTGCTTCTATTTATAATGCCATGCCAAAAGCCAGTGTACATCAATTGGTAGAGGTCATGCAACAGTTTAGCTAGGCACATGGCTAAATCATTATTCCTCCACATTCATTCGGTCCTGTATACGGGGCCGAATGAGTGAAAATCTTTCCTTATTGTCTGTCGAGCATACTTATCTTAGTATAAAAGGCCGCCAAGTGCCTGCCCGAATTTATCGGGAATTTCGGAGAAGTGTTCGTGCTTCTATCGGAAAGAGGGCAGCTATTCTGCGTATGCCGCGCTTACTCACCAAGGCTCAGCAGCGCCAACAAATGGAATGGTTTACAGAATGGGTGGCTCAGCAGATGGAAAAAAACAGCCATTTGGAGGATCGTTTTTTTGGGAAAAACTACCAGAGCGGAGATATTCTTCAAGTTGGCGAGCGGAGTTATTTGCTCCAAATTGATTATGCAGACAGAAAGACGCATAGCGGTAAAATCCGAAATCGTGTCCTGCATCTTCGCTTGAGCCAACACGACCCTCAGGCTCATCTGAGCAAAAGCATCAAACATCTACTGAGTCGCCTGGTCGCTCAGGATTATCTGCCAGAAATTACCCGACGCGTCAATGAACTCAATGCGCTGTACTTTCAAAAGAATATCAAAAGCGTTAATCTGAAATACAACCACAGCAACTGGGGAAGCTGTTCGGCCAAGGGCAATGTCAACCTATCCACCCGTCTGCTTTTTGCTCCTGCCGATGTGATTGATTATGTGATCATTCACGAGCTGGCTCATTTGATCGAAATGAATCATTCTAATCGCTTTTGGCGACTCGTGGCAGATGCGATGCCTGATTATAAAGCAAAGGAGCGCTGGCTCAAGGAATACGGAGCCAGCTGCGATTTTTGAGCCCATGACTAGTCCACACGGACTTTTAATCCCCTTAGTCCCATATCAACTACTGGTTCTATTTGCTGATTACCGATGTCCATATCCCATGCGCCATTAGAATTCTGATCTACCCATTCAAAACTTTGATTGATGGAAAAAGATAAGCTGACTTCCAGATCCGCTGTTTCGTTTCCAGTAATGACCAGTGGTTCATCCAATTGGCCGGTCACGATGCAAGAACCTTGTGGAAGGCTTACTCCAAAGGCTTGTAGCAAATTCACGACCGTTGTACTTCCTTCTGGAGCTTGTCCACTTTCTAGCCCTGTAGCATTGACATAATTGGTGTATAAATCTTGATAAGGTGCATCGAGCTGAGGCTCAAAGGCCCAAAAGCCCTGGGCCTTGTCTGCATTGACCGCTAGGGTTTGGTTTTTGACCTGATGCTGAGAGATGTAAGTATTAAAACCGATGAAGCCAGCGATGGTCCCCAGCTGATTATCCAGGCTTGCGGGCAAGGGAGCTGGCAGATTCTTTAGATTGAATCGAACATCTGCATTTTGATAGGTAACAGAAGTGCGAAGGTATTCATAAGTGCCTGGGGAGAGTTGGTTTAAAGGGACTTCCAACATAATTTCACCTTCTTTTCCCAATACGGCCCTTTCAAAATCAATGGCCCGATCAAAAGAACTACTTCCCTGGGCGATTTGGCTAGCGCCTTCATAAACAACAGCGCCATCTCCTACCATAGTAAATTTTGTAGGTACAAACTCGATATAATGGAGACTCATGCTATTGAAGACAGGGGATTGGGCAGCATGTCCAGCAGGAATTCCGACAACTTGTCCAATATTATTTAGTCTTTCCTGATTGGGATCAAAACGAAGTTTGAAACGGATCAGGGTATCTGAATTGGTATTAACAATTGGTTCTTCTTCTTTTTGGCAAGCGGCCAATAATAGGACCAGGAGCAAACTCAAATAAGGCAGTGATTTCATAATCATCTTTTAATTAATGAATTGCTTTTACAACTTTAAAAAAGAAAAAGAACGAATATGCCCTAAGCTAGGAGTAGGTAAAAAGAGCTAAAGAAATGTTAAATAGTAAAAGCCCTGATCACGACTTGATGATCAGGGCTTCTACTTTCGATGTATACTTACAAAAAGCTATTCTGCGATGACCTCAAAGTTGAGCGCAGGCTGTACTTCAGGATGCAGATTAAGGCTACCAATGTAGTTACCTATATTTTTGATTTCGTCAGGCAATACCACTTTACGTCGATCAACTTCGACGCCAAATTGGTCTTTAAGGGCACCTGCAATTTGGAGTGCAGTGATACTACCAAAGATTTTACCACTAGTACCAGCTTTAGCGCCAATTTTAAGGGTAACACCTTCTAGTTTAGAAGCAATTTCTTGGTAATGGCCCAACATCTTAGCTTCTTGAGCCTGTTCACGACGACGTAAATCATTGAGTCGACGCATGTTGGTATCATTGGCAATAAGGGCCAAGCCTTGAGGGATGAGGTAGTTGCGACCATAGCCATCTTTGACAGTGATCACTTCGTGTTTACTTCCTACCTTATCTATATCTTTTAATAAGATGATTTCCATTTTCTATGCATTTAAGAAATGAACGATTAAAATATAAACCACCAAGCGTACTTACTTAAGTAGGTCAGTTACATAAGGCAACATAGCCAAATGGCGGGCTCTTTTTACTGCGGTAGCAACTTTGCGCTGATACTTCAGTGAGTTACCCGTGATGCGACGAGGCAAGATTTGGCCTTGCTCATTGACAAACTGCACCAGAAAGTCGGGATCTTTATAATCGATGTACTTAATACCATAGCGGCGAAAGCGGCAATATTTTCTGCGCTTCGTGCCTATATTAGGATTACTTAAAAATTTAATATCGTCTCTTGAAGCCATAATAGCTGAGTTTTAATGGTTTAACAATTTAAAAGACAAGGCTTATTCTTCTTCCTCACTTGGCTTGGCCTCAGGGGCCTTAGTAGCAGTTGCAGGAGCAGGAGCGGCGGGAGCAGCAGTGGCAGTTTTGGGCTGCGTAGTCCGCTGAGTCGTTCTAGAGCCACTTGACCTGGAAGAACTATTTCTAGAGCCAGATCTTCCAGAAGACCTATTGTCCTTTTTATCCCCACTATCCTTATCCTTACCTCTTTTTCTTTTTCCAATCAAGCCATTGCGCTTGTCTTCATTGTATTTAACACCGTACTTATCGAGGGCAACGGTTAGAAAACGCATGATGCGTTCATCACGGCGCAGAGCTAGTTCCATTTTGGAGATAAACTCACCAGTTTCTACCTGGAACTCTACACAGTAGTATATCCCTGAGGTACGTCTGTTGATGGGATAGGCCAATTGGCGCAAACCCATCTCATCCATATATACGATAGTGGCTCCATTACTTTTGAGCATATCGACATAGGTCTGAGCTGTCGCTTTTATTTCATCGCCCGACAGCACTGGATCTACGATGAAAGTAATTTCGTACTGTTTCATTAAAACTGTTTTTTGCAGCCTACCCTATCGTTCACAGGGACAGCTACGATTGAATAATTGGTCAAAAGGCCAGTATCGCTACCAGCTTATTCTAAAACGGCTGCAAAGATAGGTAATAATTGACGGTTTTGCAAAGATTTTAACGGATCACCCCTACGGTCATGCGCTTATCGTAATCGCCTTTGATGACGGGGGATTGACGCATACCAGTATAAGACCGCACATTGCTATAGATGAAACTAAACAGTTCTTCGATAGAGACTAACTTATTCTTGTTTTCATCAGCTTCTCCTTTTAAACCACGAATGAGGAAGTGGCTAAAGACGCCTTGACGCAATCCGCTTGACTCTAAGGAGGTTTCATCAGATTTAGACGACATGATCAAAGCCGTACCTGGCTGTGCTTGTGCCAGGGTTTTATAGTATTTATTGAGTGCATTTTCGACCGTGCCCTTCATAGCAAA
>JBCBDH010000468.1:0-5482 GCA_038529855.1 Bacteroidota bacterium
AGCCGTGTTCAACAGGTTTTTGCGGGGCTCAATGGTCGATAAACACATCAGATAAGGAACATCAGGCAGATTGTATTGGATCTGAACGGCCTTGAGTGCGGATTCATCGCGCTTGCGAAAATGCCCCGTGTTGGCTGCTTCGTAAACCAAATGGACTTTGTCTTCGTCTATGTTATACAGTTTTTGTACATCTCGCTTGGTCGCCTTGGAAATGGCCAGGACTTCCGCCTCTTTTTCCAACATCATTTGCATCCCATCTTCTGCCCTTTCGATGTTGTCGGGCGTATGGAATTTGGGGAACAGTCGATGGGTCAAATCGTGAACCGTCACCAAAAATCGCGATTCTAAATCTTTTACAAAAGGTAGATTTTGGGGCAGTGGGACATGGATGAGGTCATAGCTATTGAACTGTTGATCCTGTTTCGTTTGGGCGACTTTGACCTTTTCTGTGGTCACTAGATTACGGTACCATCGCAAAGCCGCGCGGATGGGCAGCTTTTTGTAAGAATAGCTTAGGGTATTGTAGACGGGTTGGGGTAAGGTTGATTTAATCCCTGCTTTGAGCTGCAATAATCGGTTTTCATACTCATGCTGCTGCCCCATGGCTTTTTCAATCGAATTGGGTTGATGAAAATTGGAAAGTCCTCGCTCCTCCAATTTCATACGAATATTGTGTAAAGGTTGCACCCGATTGTTGTGGTACAAATCCACATGCCACTCATCTTTCTGGTGTTCAAGCAAGACTGGCAAATGCTCAATCAATTCCAATAAATAGCGTTTAACCCCATCATTATCATGGGTAAAAAGCTTAGATACTTCGATCAAAACTCGCTTTTTGGCCTTGGCATTTTTGGATGCTTGGGTCAAAGGCTCGCGCTCATAGCCCCACTCTTCCATCATTTTGCCATGTTGCTTCCAAAACAAAGCCTCCAATTCTGGCGGCATCTCCTCTTTCCAACTCCCCACCTTTCCCTTTCTGAAATGCAATTGGGCCTTGGACGTTTGAAATCGCTTGCCCTTACCCCCACCATATCGCGGCTTACCAAATTTCAAATCCTGAAAACTGGGCAATTTATCGCGATTGGGTTCTGGCAAATCCATGATCTCCCGCAAGCGCTCCACCTGCGATAAAGGATCGCGAATCAAGTCCTCAAAGCGAACCACCAAATCCGCTCGCTCCACCCACTGCCGCACATTTTCCGACCAGCCCCCAAAGTGACTGCCATTTCTAGCCAAAATCGCCTCCAGCAGATTATTGTAAAAATCACTCCCCTGCTCTACGATGTCTTTTCGATGATGTGCAATCGAAACCAAGGAATCCCGACCGTCGCGAATAATGTAAACGGCTTTGATGTCCTTAGACTTTGGTTCAATTAAAGTAGGTAAATCATGTGTTTTCACGACTGGAAAGGTCGAGTAGCGATTGTCTAAATCGCGCTGTGGGTCGCGGTGAAAAGTACTGGACTCTAGGCCATATACTTCATACAGCACATTGCGAAAAAAAGTGTTGCCAGAACGCGGGAAAGAAGCCAACCAGATCATGGGACAGAGGTATGTAATATTTTATAATGCTTAGCCATCCAAAGCATGGCTTCAACTTATCAAATATTTGGCATATATTATGCCTAATTTTAAGCAAATTTATTGCTGCCGCTATCGTGAAGGAAGAAGCCCATCCATCCCAGACATTTCTGCACCTGCTCCAACAGGGTGTACTCCCAGACGAACAGGTCCCTACCAAGCTATTTGAAGCCACGCAAAGTTTTGTCCTTTTTGTCGGCTATCCCAGAAGTGGGCATAGTTTGATTGGTTCTTTATTGGATGCACATCCTCAGATGGTGATCTCCAACGAACTCAATGTCTTGCCGCTTTTTGAAGCGGGTCAGTCGCGATTACATATCTTTCAGCAGATTTTGAAAAATGCGGTTGATTTGGGGCAAAGTGGTCGGGAAAATTCTGGTTATGACTATCAAGTGCCTGGGCAGTGGCAGGGGCGATTTGAGCAGATACGGGTGATTGGGGATAAAAAAGGGGGCGGTAGTGCCAAATTTCTGGGGAAGGCAGCGGATGGAGGGATTTTGGAATTGGTGAGGCGAGAGACGCAGCTTCCGCTTAAATTTATCCATGTGATTCGCAATCCTTTTGATAGTCTTTCAACGGCGATTCGACGGGTGCTGAGGCGAAGACCTGAGGCGAATTTGGAGGAGATTTTTGAAAAAAAATGCAGCAATTATTTTTTTCGGGCCCAGACCATTCAGGACTTGATCCAGCGAGGGGAGCACGATATTTGCTCCATTCATTTTCGCGAATTTGTCCAAGCCCCAAAGACCCATCTCCAAGAGCTTTGCGACTTTTTAGCCGTAGATGCTCCAGCAGATTATTTGACGGCTTGTGCCTCCATCGTTTGGCCCAAAGCCCGAAAAAGTCGCCAGCAAGTCGATTTTTGGACCCCCGCTTACATCCAAAGGGTGGAGGAAGGCATTCAAAACATCGATTTTTTTAGTCCATACACCTTTGATTAATCCTAATGTTATCCCATATGCTCCAATTTTTTTCCAGAAATAAAGACCCACGTATTCAAAATAAGGTCCAATTGGTTTCAGTCCATATTCCCAAAACCGCAGGCACCTCTTTTCGCAATATCCTCAAACAGACTTATGGGGAAGAAGGCGTCATCCGTTTGGACATCAACCTGGGCAATGAAAAAATCCGCGTCAACCAACAAGCCTTTGAAGGCAAAAAGCTCGACAAAAAGGTCAAGGTCCTTCACGGACATTTTTCGCCCGAATTGCTGCACAAATACTTTGCAATTGGCCCAGAAGTACCCACCATTACCTGGCTTCGCCATCCCGTGGATCGCGTTATTTCCAATTATTATTACCTGGAAAAAAGACTCAAAGAAGAGCTGCAAGAACAAGCTAAGGGCCTCAATATCCTGAGCAAAATGCAACGCAGCCTACTCGAATACGCCCATGCCCAGGTCAATCGCAATCGAATTGGTAAATTTCTACGAGGAACTGAGCTGGAAGACCTCCACTTTATAGGTATCCAGGATTACTTTAGTGAAGACCTCCACCAGATGGCCAAAGCCATGAATTGGGGAGGCATCACTGAACTCCGCCACAATATCACAGGTAGTAAATACGAGGTCTCAGAAGCTGATCGGCAAAAAATTGCGGAACTCAATGAAACCGATATGGCCCTCTACGAAAAAGCCCTAAGAATCAGGGAACAAAGATTAAAAAACGCATGATCGAACTGCTCTCCATCCATATTCCCAAAACCGCAGGGACTTCTTTCTATCAAATCCTCCAACAGGTCTATGGACAAGCATTGTCCATTTCCTTCAAACGTCGAGATTACAAAGCCCTCGTCCAAAAATATGGGAGATTGGAAAATGGCATTTCTCATGACCTACGGGTCTTACATGGCCATTTTTACTACCAAGAGCTGCAAGATTTCCAGCAAAGCCATCAAATCCCAACGATCTGCTGGCTACGCGACCCCGTCCAACGCGTCGTCTCCAATTACCGCTTTTTCAAACAGGGCCTCCGCAATCCACTCCGCAATCCCCGCAATTACGAGATCAACAAACACCGCGTTGAGGAAAGCCTGCTCACTTATGCTGCCATCCCCGAAAACCAAAACCGCATGGTTTCTTTTCTGGAAGGCATTTCACTTGAAGAATTATTTTTTGTGGGGATACAAGAGCACTTTAAGGAAGATGTGCAGCGATTGGCCCAATTGCTAGACTGGCCCAAGGTCCAAATTCCCTATCTCAATAGAAGTGAAAGTGATCACAGCCTCCCAGAGGCTATTCCCGCTGACTGGCTGGCTAAAATCAGGTCTTGGAATGCAGCTGATGTTCGACTATATGAAGCGGCAATGGCTTTGCGTCTTAGCCATCAAAAGAGTAGTTGAAATACGCGATATCTTCCCGATAAAAATCCTGTACGATCTCCGCTAGCTCATCCGTGTATTGCATCCGATAATCCATCTTGGGTAAGCTCGCTGTTCGGTGCGGTAAGACCACCGCTACGCCTAATACCTCGCAAATTTGTCTAAAGTCTGCTTCCAGTCGCTCAAAACGACCAATAAAACTCATATCTACTTGCCCCTGCTGATCGCGCAGCCAATGGATTTGTGGGCGCAAATTTTCTTTGTAGGGCCGCTGCTCTACCAACTCGTATTTCAGCCAGGCTTCAAAAGAATGCAGGTGTTCCTCACGGTCGATTTTGCCCTTGCGGGCGCGATAGCGATAGTAGGAAAAAGTACGGTCCCAGGGATTGCGGATAAAACAGGCGCGATAGGCTTTTTTCCAAAGCTCAGGAGCGATGGCCTGCTGGATTTTGTAAACGGGATAATGCTTGTGGATCCCCATGGAGCGCTCTGATTTGGGCAGCTTTAGCCCCCTTGCAATGCTGGTGCCTGCCGTTTTGGGGATGTGGATAAAAAAGAAGTCGCGCCCACCAATTTTTTTGTAAAAAGGAAATCTTTGCAAGTCCTCCTCATTGCGAGGGAGTATTTTATTTTTTTCGGCCATATCCTCGATTCAAAAGCGGTATCCAAAGTATTCGATGTCTTCACGGAAAAATTCCTGAACAATAGCGGCCATCTCCTCCGTGTATTGATCGCGATAATCCAGTTTGGGATGGCTGGCTAGTTTGTGAGGTAAGCTGGCTTGAATCTGAAAGTGATCACAGATGTGGGCAAAATCTTCTTGCAACCGTTCAAAACGACCAATAAAGCTCATATCAACTACGCCTTCTGTATTGCGAATCCAGTGCAGTTGGGGCCGCAGGTTGTTCTTGGCGCGGCGGCGCTCCTGAAATTCATAGCGCAGCCAGACTTCAAAAGAATCGCGGTGGCTCTCCTCATCAATCCGTCCCTTGCGCACTCGATAGCGGTAATGCGAAAAAGTGCGATCCCAGGGGTTGCGAACAAAGCAAAAGCGAAAAGCATTTGCCCACAAATCAGGGTCGATGGCCATTTGGATTTGATCGGCAGGATAGTGCTTTTTGATGTCTGGTTTGCCTCCTGAGCGAGGCATTTCCAATGCTCGAGCGATGCTGGTTCCCGCATTTTTGGGAATGTGCACATAGATCAAAGCCCCCTTTTCCATTTCTTTGTAAAAGGGATATTGCAGCAGCTCTGCATAATTGCTTGGCATTTTTTTCTTAAACTTTCTCGCTCTCATCTTTACATGTCGTAATCCTGAATCTTTTTAAGTTCTCGCTCGATCTGTTCTTCATCGAGGTGTTTGAGGCAATTGCGGATGTAAAAAACCAGGGCATCCCGCACATCTGTAGAGTTGTGAATGATACGGCCTTTTTCCATAACCAATACCCGAGTCGCTACCTTTAGTATCTTTCGGATGTTGTTGGACACAAATAATACGCCTCGATTGGGGCCTTTTACAAATTCCTTGAGGTTGTCAAAACACTTGGCCGTAGGTGATTCCGTTTTTAAGGCCAAGTGTTTT
>JBCBDH010000469.1:0-5477 GCA_038529855.1 Bacteroidota bacterium
GATGTCTTTATCGCACTGGATATTTCGCAAAGTATGCTGGCTGAAGATATTCTCCCCAACCGCCTGGAACGCGCCAAGCAATTTGCTCAAAAGCTGGTCAATGAGCTAAAGGGCGAGCGTATTGGCCTCCTCCTCTTTGCGGGCAATGCCTACCTGCAAATGCCCTTGACTACCGATTATGCGGCAGCGATGCTTTTTCTTCGAAGTGCCAATACCCGCATGGCCCCTACCCAAGGCACCGCGATTAGCGATGCTATTGACTTAGCCGAGCGTTCTTTTGAAGAAGACAACAAACATCACAAAGCCATTATTGTTATTACTGATGGAGAAAACCACGAACCTGATGCCATTGAAAGGGCCACGCAAGCACGGACTAATGGCTTATTGATTTATACGGTGGGCGTTGGAAGTGCTAAAGGAGCGGTGATCCCAACCGTCGTTGGCAATCGCCGCGATGTTAAGCGCGACCGCACTGGCAATCCAGTGACTACCAAGCTGAATGAAGCAACCCTTGCAGATATTGCAAAGGCTGGTGAAGGAAAATATTATAATATGGTGGAAGGCGATCAGGTATTCACAGCCCTTAGAGAGGGGATTGATCGTTTGGAAAAGCGAGAAATCGAGCAGCGTTCTTTTTCAGAATTTGAAAGTTATTTTCAATACTTTATCGGATTGGCGCTCTTGCTCTTGCTCATAGAATTTTTGACCTCCTATCGCAAAAGCAGATGGATGAGAGGAAAAGATTTATTCAAAGTTTGACGTTTAGGACATATATATACTGCCATGATCAAAAAACTATTTTTGCTACTCTTGCTCATTGCGACTACTTGGACAGTACAAGCGCAATCAGTGCATGGCTATCTACGGGAAGGCGACCGCGAGTTTAAACAAAAAGATTACCTCAAAGCAGAAGAAGCCTACAGAAAAGCGCTCGAACAAGAATCCTCCGATCAAGGTAGTTATAATCTCGGCAATAGCATTTATCTTCAAGAGCGATACGATGAGGCGGTAAAGCATTATTCCGAAGCGCTTGAATCCGCCAATAATGCCGATGTACGTTCTAGAGCTTATCACAATTTGGGCAATACGCATTTTTTGAAGCAAGAATATGAGGAAGCCATAGAAGCTTACAAAAATTCGCTCCGACTGAGCCCCAAAGACATCGATACCAAACAAAACCTGGCATTGGCCCAGCGCCAATTGCAAGTTCAACAGCAACAGCAGCAACAACAACAGCAGCAGCAACAGCAAGACGAACAAGATCAAGATCAAGAAGAACAGCAACAGGAGCAACAGCAACAAGAACAACAGCAACAAGAGGAAGAACAAAAGCAGCAGGACCAGCAAGACCAAGATCAACAACAGCAACAAGAGGAAGAACAGCAGCAGCAAGCAGAAGAAAAAGATTTATCTAAAGAAGAAGCTCGGCAGTTATTGGAAATTATGGATGAGGAGGAGAGAAAGGTTCAGGAAAAGATGAGGAAGGCAGGGTCTAAAAAGACGAAGTCAGCTAAGGATTGGTAGGAAATGTATTAAATGTATTAGAAGTATGAAAAAATTAACTGGATTACTAATGCTCCTAATATTCGGTGCTGGCATGAGCATGGCCCAAACGGTTGCCTTTGAGGTCAAGGTGAGCAGCGATTCTATTTTAATGGGCAATTATTTTGAAGTCACCTTTAGTCTAGAGAATACAAAAGGTCGACAATTTACCCCGCCAAGCTTTGAGGGCTTTAGCATTGTGGGTGGCCCAAGCCAGTCTTCTATGACATCCGTCATCAATGGAAAAAGTACACAAAGCCTAAGTTATACTTATTATCTTGAACCCATTGATATTGGCAATTACTACATTGAGCCAGCCAGCATAGAGACCGAAGAGGGTATTTTAGAAAGTAGTCCAGTTGAAATCATCGTTTTACCCAATCCCGATGGTATCCAGCAAACACCTGCCCCCTCTCGCTCCCGCTCCTTCGAGTTCTTCACCTGGCCTCAGCCCGACCTAAGACCTCAGCCCCCTGCTCAGGAAAAAGAGGAAAAGAAGAAAAAGTACCGCAAAAAGAGAAAAACCTATCGCATCTAAAATGCAGATATCCTTCCTTCCATATCGACTTCTTCTGATACTGCTACTAATCAGTAGTGGATGGATACCCTTGGCTGCACAGGGGAAGATCAGTTTTAAAGCCTCTGCCGATGCCAAGCAAGTAGTTTTGGGGAATTACTTTGAATTGTCTTTCATCCTGGAAAATGCCAATGCCGAAAATTTTAAAGCCCCTAAACTGGAGGCGTTTAACATCCTAAGCGGCCCCAATCAAGCGACGAGCGTCAGCGCCATCAATGGTCGCTGGACCCGATCTCAAACCTTTTCCTATACGCTTCAACCTAAAAAAATAGGAACTTTTACCATTGGCGCGGGCAGCGTCGTCGCCAATGGTGAAACATTGAAATCAAAGCCTTTGAGAGTAGAAGTGGTCAAAGGAAAAAATAAAGGCGCCAGTACACAGGAAGACCTGATGTCTCAAATTCGCGATGAGGTCTTTATACGGGCAGAAACCAACACAATTGCAGCAGCTATCGGTGAGCAAATTATTCTGGATTATAAAATCTACACTACAAGAGAGATCGAAACCTACAACCTGCTTTCTGAATCCGAGTACCCTGGATTCTTTGCTCAGGATATTCGGCGCTATAATGCTGGGGTGGTTCGAGAAGTAGTAGATGGCGTACAGTATAGTACAAAGATATTAAAGCGTATCGCCCTTTTTCCCCAACAAGCGGGTATCTTGAAAGTCGATCCGATGACCATGCAATTGGCTGTAGTGGCAGATAATCAACCCAAGCGGCGACGCAGCTTTTTCTACACACCCGTCGTCAATCGGCTACAGGTAAAAACCGAAGAATTAAACATCAACGTTCGGCCCTTGCCTAGTCCTCAGCCCTCCTCCTTTAGTGGAGCAGTAGGGACCTATCGCATTGAGTCGACCGTCAATCGCAGCAGCCTCACAACGGATGATGCCATCACCATTCGGATGACCATTTCTGGGGATGGGGATATTAAGCGGGTACAAGCGCCAACACTTCAATTTTCAGACAGTTTAGAGCTCTATGAGCCAAGGGTGGTAGAAGAGCGAAGCTTTGAAGGAAAAAATGGGCGTATTACTGGGCAGAAACTAGTCGAATATGTCTTATTGCCCAAACATCCTGGCCGCTACCAGATCGAACCGGAATTCACCTATTTTGATCCAGATAGCTCAAACTACATTTCTTTGTCTCCCAATACCTATCGCTTTATTGTGACCAAAGGCACATTGGATAGAACAGCGAAGGGTTTGGCAGCAGAGCGAGCTGCAGCGGAGGATATCCGCTTTATCAAAACTAAGACGCAGCTGGAACAGGCGAGTAGCTCCTTTTTTGGCACCCCCCTGTTTTGGGCGCTCCTGAGCTTCCCCTTTTTAGGGCTTTTAGGCGCAGTCTTTTATCGACAAGCCAAAATCAAACAAGCGGGAATCGACCCAATATTTCTCAAACAACAACGCGCTAGAAAAATCGCCCAAGGCCATTTGTCCAAGGCTGACAATTTTATGAAATCAGGAGATAGCCGCTCTTTTTACAAGGAAATTTCCCAAGCGCTTTTTGGCTATGTTGGTGACAAACTGAGCATTCCCCTATCTGAACTATCCAAAGACAATATCCGTCAAAAGCTAGAAGCCCTAAAAGTCGATGAACAACACATCAAGCAATTTATCCATATCATCAAAACCTGTGAAATGGCTTTGTTTGCAGGAAAGGATCAAGCAGCAGCGATGAAGGAAATGTACCAGGGCGCATTGGATGTAGTGGTCAATATAGAAGCAGCTTTTTAATGACTATCGTCTAATTCCTCCTTCTCCACATCTGCAAAGGAATCAATGGTTTCTCGATTCTTGACAAAATTGCACCAATTGCAGTTGACTTCTCCACATCCAGTATAAAATTGATGGGCGCGAATCTTTTGATAGCTATCCGCAATAAGTCCTTTCATCCACTGTACTTGTTCTTGCGAAAATTCCAATATTTCCGATTGAAATTGGCCTTTATGGTCGGGTTCTAGATAAGACAGTTCTAGGCTGCTGGCCAGGCGATCTTGTTGGAAGGATTCATAAAGGGTTTTGTAGAAAAGCAGTTGCCGCCAATAATTACCTCCATGCGGATTAGCCTTGGAAGGCGCTCGCAGTTTGCCGCGATCCAGGCTGCCCGTTTTATAATCGACGATGTGTGCGCGTTGCTCTTTGAGCAGATCAATACGGTCTACCGTCCCCGCCACTGGCGCTCCCTGAACTTCTATCTGCCGAATATTGTATTCCACCAAGACTTGTGCCGACCATTTGTCTTTGTGCTGCTCATAATAGCCTGCCAGATAGCGCTCTCCAAGTTCCATCCGCCGAGCAAAGCCTTTATCCGTAAAATAGGCGCCTTGTCTGCGGAGTTCTTCCCGAAAATAGACCCGAAATTGCTCCACATCAGGCAATTCTTTCTGCTTGGAGCTGCGCATTTTTTCAAATATCCGCCGCAGTGCAAAGTGCATGGCGGTCCCATAGGCAGCAGCTTCACTATTGGTAACGGGAACGCGAAGAATGTACTCGTAGAAAAAACTCAGCGGGCAACGCAAAAAGGTGTTCAGACTAGAAATACTCAAGACAAAGTTTTTGAGGATTTCTTCGATTTCTTCTTTACCTGGCGTAGGAATAGTGGGTTGCTCAGGTTCTAACATCAAAAGCAATTGAGCCTCTTCCATGCTGGCGGCAGTCAGTTCGCGGGGTGTTATTTTCAGGGCCGTTTTTTGTAGGATTTCATCGATGTATTGGACCCTTTGCAAGTTTTTCCCTCGATGATCTTTAAGGGCATAAGAAATCAAGAGGTGTTCCTTGGCCCGAGTCATGGCCACGTAGAATAATCGGCGACGGGCTTCCATAGCATCTTCCTCTCCTGAGAGAGTAATGGTATCGGGAAAAGTAAATTTACGGGCTCGATTGCTGCGAGCGGGTTCCCAGAAATCCTTGACTCCATCTATCATAAAGACGTAGCGAAATTCTAAACCCTTGGAGCTGTGAGCGGTGATCAGATGGACCCCTTCGCCTGCATGGATCTGACGATTAAGGCGAATAGGGAGTCGATTCGCATCCATATTGTCCAGCATATCCAGGAGTTTTTGGAGCGAAAGGCGAGGTTGTTTATCGGTCTCGCGGCGAACAAAATCAAAAAAGGTTTTGACCACTTGTAATTGCCAGGAGCGATCTGGGGCAGCCATTATTTGGTGGAGTAGCCCAGTCCTATTGATCACCCTTTCGAGCAAGACAGGAAGGCCAAGATTGACACAGTCTACAATAAGGCTATTGAGCAATTGCATCAATTCAGCGAGTTGCTCAGCAGCTTGCAATCCAATTTGCTGTAAACGCTCTGGGTCAGATAGCAGGTCGCGCCAACGCGGTTTCTGCTCATAA
>JBCBDH010000470.1:0-5420 GCA_038529855.1 Bacteroidota bacterium
AAAACCTATCCCAACGGCGTCAAAGCCCTCGATCATATTAGCTTGACTATTCCCACTGGCATGTATGGCCTTCTCGGTCCCAATGGCGCAGGCAAATCTACCTTGATGCGCACCATTGCTACCCTACAAGAGGCTGACAGTGGTCAGATATTTCTGGGCGATATGGACGTCATCCAACAAAAACACGAAGTCCGCAAGCAGCTGGGCTATCTCCCCCAGGAATTTGGCGTCTACCCCAAGGTCAGCGCCAGCGACTTGCTCCATCACCTGGCTATGCTCAAAGGCGTTCATCAGCGCAGCGAGCGCAAGACATTGGTTGAGGCCCTACTCCATCGCGTCAATCTGTATGAAGACCGAAAAAAGGCCGTCAGCTCCTTTTCAGGTGGAATGCGACAGCGTTTTGGCATTGCCCAAGCCCTCATTGGCAATCCTCGCCTGATTATCGTCGATGAACCAACGGCAGGTTTGGACCCTGGCGAGCGGAATCGTTTCTACAATTTACTTTCCGAAATTGGGGAACAGGTCATCGTTATTCTTTCTACCCATATCGTTGAAGATGTCCGCGAGCTTTGCTCCAATATGGCCATTATTCAGCAAGGTCGCCTACTCTTTAATGGACGCCCAGCTAAGGCGACGGAAAGTTTGGAGGGTCGAATTTGGGAAAAGTTGATCCACAAAAAAGACCTGGCTACTTATCAAAGTGAATTTCAGTTGATTTCTACCAAGCTGGTGGCTGGTCAACCCCTGATTCACATCTACAGTGAAACCCACCCTGGGCAGGGTTTTCAAGAAGTCCCTGTCAATTTGGAAGATGTTTACTTCAGTCATATTCTGGGTATTCAGCCTACGGCTCAAATGGCCCCTCAATCACTCTAAAACACATCCATTATGTTTAAGCAATTCTTTCTTTTCGAACTTCGCTATCGCCTGCAAAGGCCAATGATCTATATCTTTTTCCTGATCAGTTTATTATTGCTTTTTGGAGAAGTAGCCAGTGATAATGTCCAATTGGGGGCGACCAATGATGCGATCAATGTCAATGCCCCTTATTCCATTATGTCGACCATATTGATGATGACTTTGGTGGGGATATTTATGACAACAGCTTTGATGAATACTGCTATTTTAAGGGATTTTGATTATCAATTTGACGAACTCATTTTCTCTAGTCCCATTACCAAAGCTGGTTATTTGGGCGGGCGGTTTATGGGTGCTTTTGTGATGTCCTTGCTTCCTTTTTTAGGGGCTTTCCTGGGGATTTGGCTGGGGACCCTGAGCCCTTGGGTAGAGGCTAGCGAAGTGGGGGCATTTAATGGGATGGCTTATTGGCACACCTTTTTATTGGCCGTGCTTCCCAATATCTTTATGGTATCTTCGATCGTTTTTATGTTGGCCGCCTTGTTTCGCTCTAGTTTATTTTCTTTTATTGGCGCCATAGGCATATTGATTGCTTATCTAACGACCATCTCTTTTGCCAATAATCTGGATAATGAATACCTAGCCATCATAGGCGACCCACTGGCCATAAATGCCCATGAGGTCATCACTAAATATTGGACTATTGATGAGAAAAATACCCAAGTGATAGCCCTATCTGGTCCTTTGCTAATCAATCGGATTTTATGGGTGAGTTTGAGTCTTGGTCTTTTGGTAATCACCTATTTTCAATTTTCTTTTGAACGTAGACCTTCCTTTTTTAAGCGAAAGTCAAAAACACAAAATAAGCCTCAGCTCGCTTACACCCAATTCCTTCCCAGCAAACTCCAAGCACTTCCTCAAGTACAAATCTCAGACAGCTTGAGTACTTCCTGGCAGCAGTTTTTCCACCAGACAAAAATGGAATTTTTGGGGATTGTTAAAAGTACGCCTTTTATCGTATTGCTCGTATTTGGTTTGATCAATATGGGAAGTTCTATTCCTAGTGTTGATGAACTGTATGGAACGGGCAATCATCCAGTGACTTATTTAGTGGTGCAAGCCATTCGCAGTTCGCTGTACTTGTTTATCATCAGCATCTTGATGTACTATTCAGGAGTGGTGATTTGGCGAGAGCGAGATTATAAAATGGATGCCTTATTTGATGCATCGCCCTATGCCAACTGGATTCCTTACCTGTCTAAGCTAAGTGCCCTTATTGGAATGACTGCTTTGATTCTTTGTGTCGCCATTGCATGCGGTGCAGCCTTTCAAACCCTTAGCGGCTATACCCATTACGAATGGTCCATTTACTTTAGAGAATTTTTGGTGTACGATATGATTACATTTACCAGTATGACGATTTTGGCTATGGTCGTTCAGACTTTGGTCAACAATAAATACTTGGGCTATTTTACTTTCATTCTTTTGTTGATCCTCTTCCAATTTGGTCCAAGTGCATTGGAGATCAAAAGCAATCTATTGTCCTATGCCAATAAGCCAACTTATATCTATTCTGATATGAACGGCTGGAGCGTCTTTGCCAAAGGACTGGCTTGGTTTCAGACTTATTGGTTATTATTTGCCAGTCTATTGGGGCTGACGAGTATTTTGTTTTGGGTAAGGGGAAAGGCATTGACTTGGAAACAGCGTTGGCAAATTGCCAAAGGTCGCTTTAAAGGCCAATTGGCATTGGTCATGTTGGGATTGGGTTTCATTTGGATGGGAACTGCTGGCTTTTTGGTTTACCAAACCCAAATCCTCAATAGCATACCAAGTGATCGAATCCTCAAGGAAAGACGCATCGCCTATGAGCAAAAATACAAACAGTACGAACAGATCGCTCAACCGAGAATTACCGCTGTTGATTACCATATCGACATTTATCCAGAAGATCGCCACTTTCAAATAGCAGCCAAGACAACTTGCATCAACAAAACGAAAAACAAGATTAAACAAATCCATTTCACGCTTCCAGACGATATCAAAGTTCAAATAGCCATCCCTCATGCGCAATTGGAATTAGATGATCGAGAACTGGGCTACCAAATCTATCAGCTCGATCAAGCGCTACCTCCAGGGGATTCCATCGCCTTGGTCATCACGAGTAGCTATCAAAGCCAAGGGATTGAAAATGAGGTCAGCAATACAGATATCATTGATAATGGTACTTTCCTTAGCAATTATAAGATGATCCCTGTTATTGGTTATGATGCTGGGCGCGAACTCCGCGATCAAAAGCAACGCAATGCCAAAGATTTGTCTTATCGCCCACGCGCTGCCAAGCTTCACGCCAACTGCAGCCACAGTTGTCAAAATCCCTACATCAGTTCAGATGCGGATTGGGTAAAAGTAGGTAGTACCATTAGTACCAGCTTAGACCAAATTGCTATCGCTCCAGGTTCTTTGATGCGAGAGTGGACGGATGGAGGGCGGCGCTACTTCCGCTATGAATTGAAAAAGCCCGTACTGAATTTCTACAGCTTTATTTCAGGTCGCTACGAAATTGCTCGCGATTTATGGACCAGTCCCAATGGGCAAGAAGTAGAGGTGGAGATTTACTACCACAAAGGCCACGAGTATAATGTGGATAAAATGATCGCTTCCGTCAAACGCTCCTTGAGCTATTGCTCTGATAACTTTTTGCCTTATCCACACGAGCAAGCCCGCATCATCGAATTTCCGCGATATGCCAATTTCGCTCAAGCCTTCCCAGGAACCATGCCCTATTCAGAAAGCCTAGGCTTTATCGCTAACCTCAACGAAGCAGATGCCATTGATATGGTCTGCTACATCGTAGCCCATGAGATGGCGCATCAATGGTGGGCGCATCAGGTCATTGGTGCCAATGTACAAGGAGCGACGATGCTATCAGAGACCTTTGCCCAATACAGTGCCTTGATGATCATGCAACAGACCTATGGGAAGGATAAAATGAAACAGTTTATGCGCTACGAAATGGATAAATACCTCAGAGGGCGCAGCAAGGAAAGCCTTAAAGAAATGCCCTTGATGTACAATGAGCAACAAGGCTATATTCACTATCGAAAAGGAAGTGTCGTGATGTATGCCCTTCAAGATTATATTGGAGAAGATTCCTTAAATAGCGCCCTTCGCCGCTTTGCCGAGCAAGTAGCTTATCAAGAGCCCCCCTATACCACAACGCTCGAATTTATGCCTTTTCTAGAAGCCGTTACCCCAGATAGCTTGCAATACCTATTGGACGATATGTTTAAGAACATTATCCTATACAGCAACAAAACCCAAAGTGCCAGCTATCGCCCTATGGGCAATGGCCAGTACGAAGTACAATTAGAGGTAGCCGTAGAAAAATACCAAGCGGACGCTCTAGGACGCGAAAGCCTCATCCCCCACCAGGACTATATTGACATTGGCATTTACAGTCAAGAAAAAGAAGAAGGCCATCGCTATGGCAGAGCCATTTTGGTCGAACGCCATCGCATCCACAGCCCAGATACCAGCTTTACTTTTATCGTCGACGAATTGCCCTATGAAGCGGGCATTGATCCCAACTATTTATTGGTAGATCGCCTGCCAGAGGACAATGTCAAAAAACTGGACCTAGAACAGTAAGATCGACAGAATCCATAGATTCCATTTGATTCTTACTTTATCAATTAGTCATCTGCGCACCCCGTTTGGCCCCAGGCCAAACGGGTCTTTTTTATTTCCTACCCCTCATCAAAGCACAAGAATCATCATAAATTATTTATCTTGCTAATAAACCTATGGCTCACTCCCGCGTCAACATAGAAGGACAGGCTTTTGAAAATCAAGACTTCAGCCAAGCCCCCCTGGCCAAAGGCAATTACGAAGACTGTCGATTTATCCACTGCCAATTTGCACAAAGCTCCTTGGTAGACATCCACTTCTCTGAATGCCAATTCGAAGATTGCGATTGGAGCAATGCCAACCTCCAAAACACCGCCTTCAAAACTGTCCTTTTCCGCAACTGCAAACTCCTCGGCCTCCACTTCGAAGACCTCAATCCCTTTTTACTCGATATGGAGTTTGACAACTGCCTCCTCCATCTCTCCTCTTTCTACCAATGCAGCTTAAAAAACACCCTATTCCGAAATTGCCAGCTGCAAGAGGTCGATTTCACTGAAGCAGACCTAAGCAGCGCCCAACTGGAACAATGCAATCTAAGCGGCGCCATTTTCGAACAAAGCAACCTAACAAAAGCCGACCTAAGCACCGCCACCCACTTTTCCATCGACCCCAGCCTTAATCAAATTCAACAAGCTCGTTTTTCTCTCGCTGGTTTACCAGGATTGTTGGAGCGGTATGAGTTAAGGATTGAAGTTTAGGTTTATGCCCACCTTGGCAAACTTAGTTCGCCAAGTGCTATGTAAGCTATATATCCTACAGCGCGGGATGGCCTGGCGAAATACTGTCTGACTGGAAGGAGTTTATTTCGCCAAGATTTTTGCTTCCTTTTTATCGTTTGAAAAAGGAAGACGGATGATAAGCAATAGCTAGAG
>JBCBDH010000471.1:0-5415 GCA_038529855.1 Bacteroidota bacterium
AAGCGAAAAGCCAATAAGGCAAACACCATAAACAAGAGCGGTAAATAAAGCCCTAATCCATCATCAATCAATACATTCTCCGCAATCTTATCGCTGTCATTATAGTAAAGCACAATCGCTAAAATCAGTCCAATGATATTGGCAATAAAGGCAAAGCGGCCAACCATCAACTGGTTCTTTCGATTATTAAATAAAAAAATACTGACCAAGGCTAAAACACCAGCTAAACCAAACAAAACCAATAAACCAATATGGTCTTGGATCGTGTACAACTGATCAGAGAAATTAGCCGAGGCTGCTACCGCTTGATCCGTAGATGCAAAGGGCAAGGCAAACAAACCAAAGGCACTTCCTGCTGCCAATAGCAGAAATATAGATTGTATCCGTTGTATCATGTCGAAGAGTTTATTTTGAAGTTTCAAAGATATAAAACTTTGATTATTTGCTGGCAGACCATCGACCTTTCCCACCATTTGTCAAACCGCTTTTGCTTTTGCTTCCGAAGGATAATAGCATGTAAACAAAATTGCTATTTTTGCGCTACATGTAACGAATCCTGTTTGATGACGAATTCCGCTAATAAGCAATCTATGTCGCAGCGAAGTTTTTGGGAGCAGCAAACCTTTTTAGCAAAGGCAGATATCGCCATTATCGGTGGTGGAATCGTTGGCCTGAGTGCCGCATTGGCCCTTAAGACGAAAGATGCTCAACTCCGAATTGTACTGGTAGAGCGCGGTCCTATTCCCACGGGAGCAAGTACGCGCAATGCTGGCTTTGCCTGTATCGGTAGTATGACGGAGCTGTTGGATGATCTAAATCACCAGCCATCGCAGCAGGTATGGGCATTGGTTGCCAAACGTTGGGAAGGGCTTTGCCGCTTGCGGAGCTTGGTTGGGGAGGAGCATATGGATTATATGCCCTCTGGGAATGAGGAATTATTTCGATCATCGGATCTGATGGTATATGAGCAGTGTCTTGATCATCTAGAAGCTTTTAATAAGGAGCTCAAGGCCATAACAGGGCAATCCAATTGTTTTCAAATCAATGATCAGCGGCTCAAAGATTGGTCTTGGGTAGATGTACAGCATTTGATAAGTAACCGAGCGGAGGGGCAATTGCACCCTGGGAAGATGATGCAGTGCTTATTGACAAAAGCACAGGAGGCTGGGGTACAAATTTTAAATGGCTTAGCTATTGTAGACATTGAGGATGCAGGGGACAGTCTTTGTTTACGAGCTCAAGAAAACTGGGCGATTAAGTGCAAAAAATGCTTAGTTGCTACCAATGGTTTTGCCAGTCGTCTACTCCCCGAACTGGAAGTCCAGGCTGCTCGAAATCAAGTGTTGATTACCAAGGAGATTCCAGGCTTAAAGGTAAAGGGCTGTTTTCACTATGATAAAGGCTATCTCTATTTTCGAAATGTTGGGAATCGACTATTGTTGGGAGGAGGTAGAAACCTTGATCGAATGGGCGAGCAGACCGATGAGTTTGGGACCAGCCAACTTATCCAAGGGTATTTATTAGACTTTTTACAAAAAGTTATTCTACCTGAACATAAGGTTGAAGTCGAGCAGTGGTGGAGTGGTATCCTGGGAGTAGGCTCAGACAAAAGCCCAATTGTGAAAATGTTGGGCCCGCGACTTGGCGTCGCTGTTCGCCTTGGGGGGATGGGAGTTGCCATTGGAACTTTGGTGGGAGAAGAGGCAGCAGTATTGCTACTAGAAGATACAAAGTGTTAGCAATTCTTTAAAAAGATAGAATAGTGTAGCGGAATGTATGACTATGGCGTTTTAAACAAATCATGTATTACAGAATCAGCTTAATCCTATTTACTTTTTTGCTCCTTGGTGGTTCGACCCTTTGGGCGCAAAGCGAGATTGATAGCTCTGGAACACCTACTGAAAAGGATAGGGTAGTGGTGGATCATGCTGATGTGGGAGAGTATATACAAGAGGAGGGACGAACTTTACAGCGCCTACTCAAAGAGGCTCGGCAGGTAGAGCTGCGACAGGAAGATGTTTTTATGTACTGCGATACGGCCATTATTGAAGACAATAACGTAACAGCCTATGGACAGGTGATTATCCAACAGGGGGATTCGCTAAGTATTTTTGCTGACTCTCTTTCTTATCAAGGGGATTCGCGAATTGCCGATTTATTTGGACAAGTCATTCTGGTCAATGACCAAGAGAAGCTATTTACCAATCGCCTAAACTACGACTTAAATAGCAAAGTGGCGACCTATCGAAGTGGTGCGACCCTCACCAATGACACCACTCAGCTAACCAGCCAAATTGGTTATTACTACGTTGATGAAAACGAAGCTTATTTTAAAGACAGCGTAGTCGTCATCGACCCAGAATTCATTTTACGATCAGATACCCTACAGTTTAATACCCAAACACGACTTACCACTTTTCTAGGTCCAACATTAATTACACAGGATTCTGCCAACATTTATTGTGAATCGGGATATTACGATATTAGGGATCGCTCTGCAGAATTTCGGGATAATCCACAATACGTAAAAGGTGAGCAAAAGGCATGGGCGGAGGTCATTCGATATGACGGAAAACTTAAGGAAGTACAGCTCATCGATGAAGCTAGTTTTATCGAAGGTGATAAAAAGGCATTTGCCGATACCATTCGCTATGAGGAAAATACAAAGGTGACCTGGCTAGAGGGAAATGCGCATTTTGAAGATACCGAGCAAGTCATCGACTCAGAACGGATTCGCTATAATTCTGAAGAGGAAGCTTTCTCTACCAGCGGTCGCTCGCGCATCAGTGATCCTCCACAAATATTGGTCGCTGATGAGATTGATTATTTAGGAGATATTGGTCAAGCAAAGGGGAATGTAATTTGGAGAGATACCACAGAGCAAACGACTATTGTATGCGAGCAGGCCGACTATAATAAAGAAACGGATTACTTACTGGCCTCGGGAGATCGGCCTCTACTAATTTCGCTCATCGACGAGGATTCCCTATTCCTCCGTGCCGATTCCCTCATCTCTTTTCGGGAAGCACCCGAAGATTCTACGCGAACCCTGGTGGCTTATCAAGACGTACGTATGTACAAAAGCAATCTGCAAGCCGTATGTGATTCGTTGACGTATAGTACAAAAGACTCTCTATTTGAGTTTTTTGACGACCCAATTATTTGGTCCGATACGACGCAGTTTTCAGCCGATACGGTTAGAATGCAATTGGTCGATCAGCAAATTGACCAAATCCTACTGTATAATAAAGCCCTGATCGTCAATTCAACTGATGAAATATTATTCAATCAGATTAAAGGTCGAACCATTACTGCTTTTTTTGAGACCAATGAGTTGAGGCGAATGATGGTTGAGGGAAATGCTGAATCCATCTATTATGCGCAGGATGAAGCCAAGGCTTATATTGGATTGAATAAAACGGTTTGTAGCCGAATGCTGTTGTATTTTGGGAATAATAAAGTGGAAGATATTCACTTCTACGCAACACCCAAAGGCAATTTTATCCCCATTGGGCGTGTCAATTTTGAAACAGAAAAACTGGATGGATTTCGCTGGGAAACTAAACGTCGTCCTTTCTCCCTGCAGGATTTGAAATAGCTTGAACATGAAATACCTTTATCTACTCCTTTTTATCCTACTGCCCATCTTGCCCCAAACTGGTACTCTCTGGGCCGCAAGCCCCTTTGAGGAGGCCAATGAGCTTTACCAGAATGGACAATACCAAGAAGCTATTACCCGCTACGAAGGTATACTGGTGGAAGGCCTTCGTTCTCCCGAGTTGTATTATAATCTAGGGAATTGCTACTATAAAAAAGAGGTGCTTGGAAAGGCTATCCTCTACTATCGTCGAGCTTTACAGCTAGCTCCGCGAGATGAAGATATTGCTTATAATCTAGCCTTGGTCAAAGCCCAACTAAAGGACGATATTAGCCCCTTACCTCCGTTTTTTCTGGCTCGCTGGTGGGAGGCAAGTAGTCAATTATTGTCTTCTAGTGCTTGGTCTATACTCTGTCTGTTATTTTTGTGGGCTGGTGTCGCTGCTTTTATCGCCTGGCTATTGGGAAGTACGCGAAAAATAAAAAAATATGGCTTTTTGAGCGGAGTGGTACTAATATTGCTAAGTATACTCTTGGGAAGTCTAGCCTATAGCCAAGCTTCCTATGAGCAAGACAGCCGCCAGGCCGTTATTCTACACCAAGAAGTTGCGATGCAAAGCGCACCTGATGAAGAGAGTACAACCATTCTTTTGCTACACGAAGGTACAACCGTGGATTTATTGGATCAGATTGGAGATTGGTACAAGATTCGCCTCGAAAATGGGGAGCAGGGATGGTTACCGACAGATAAAATAGAGCAGATATAACATACAGAGGAACAAAGACTTACTCATCAGACAGTACCGAAAAATTAAAGATCTGATGATAGTATATACCACTTTTAAACAAGCTTTTCTAGATGCCCTTAATCAAACGGGGTCTTATGTCGTGATGAACGGCTATATATGGAAATCATTTCCTGCGCCTACCGAGTCTGATCTAGTCGTTTTAATGCCCAAACCACAAATCGATCAATTGTGTGCTCAGCTTAGCAAACTGCCCATGGTGAAAGGAATAACTTTATCGACGCGTTTTCACAGTGCTCAGGTCCAAATTAATTTGGATGGCCAAGTCATGGTCAATGTATATTTGGTGCATCAATTTATTTACCAATCACTGGTTTTTATGGATGCTGAACAAGTCATACAAAAAAGGGTTGGCAATCAACGTGGGGTGCAAATGCCCTGTATCGAACACCTTTTCGAATATGCAGTCTTGAGTAGCCTTTTGGCTGCTAGGGGATGGACCCATACACAATTTCAATATTTTGAGGAGTTTCACGCCTTAATCAAGGAGGACCTCATCGAGTTTTTTAACCAAAAATATGCGACAACACTGGTCAATTTGCAAGGCTTACTCGTCTTTAGAGAGGCCAATCGCCGACAGGCTGTCCAGCAGCTAAAAGACATGCCAGCCAATCGCTTCATCAAAACGATCAATATTCGTTGGCATCACTTTATGGGGACATTGCGTCAGGCAAGGATTATCTAAGCTAGCTAGAGAAGGATTGATCGACAGCGTCGGAGTGGCTTTAAGTTCGCTCCGACGCTGTCGATTTTAGGCAAAAAAAGAGCCCCGACCGGGCGGTCAGGGCTTAACAACAAAAAATATAAAGCTATGAAAACTAAAACTATTTTATTCTTCCTCCGAAGAGGATGACTTTACAACCTTTCCGCCATCTAGCTCATCTTGCCAGGCTTTTAACTTCTCCCAATCACCGGAGGCAGCCATAGCTGCTTGCTCCGCCCAAGTACCCGGATTGTGAGAAGTTAAAAGCCTGGCAAGATGAGCTAGATGGCGGAAAGGTTGTAAAGTCAT
>JBCBDH010000472.1:0-5413 GCA_038529855.1 Bacteroidota bacterium
TACCACTTCTCCAAAAACTGTGTATTCCATATCAAGCGAGGGATAACCACCTTTCTCTTTGTATAAGCGTCGTTGTGTTTCGTTGTATTTTATGTTTTTCTGCTTCTCAAAGAAATCCAATTGGGCATCGGACTGTGGGCTGCCTTGGACGATAAAGAATTGGCATCCCGATGATTTTTTGGCTGGATTGACGTGGTCGCCTAGACGAGCAGCTGCCAGAGTACCCTTGATATGTGGGGAGCCAATTTCTGGGTCGAGGGTATAGCCCGTACCTCCACCACCTAACTGCTGACCAGCTTCGGCTGTCTTCGATTCTGGATCGCCTCCTTGAATCATAAATCCCTTTATGATCCGATGAAAAAGGGTTCCATCATAAAACCCTTCGCGGGCAAGCTTGGTAAAATTATCGCGATGAACGGGTGTCTCATCGTAGAGTACGATCTTCATATTGCCAAATTCAGTCTCGATCATGGCATGGGTACGGTCGTCTTGGTTACAAGCCGAAAAGCTTAGTGCTAAAACCAAAAAAGCAGCAAATATATGTCGATTCATAGGTGGTTGAATTATAGCCAATTTTATAAGCATTATTCTTCTTTCTCCAATTGGCTGAAATACTGAATTACTTTTAGTTTAAGAAGATATTCTTGCTCTTTTACGCCTTTGACCGCCAGGGGTTTCAATAGTTGATAATGTGGCCAACCCTCCTCGTCGCGCCCGACAAATTCATAGTGCCCATCCTGGCTAAGCAATTCACAAACAGCGATGTGCATCAGGTCTTGCTTTTCCTCTTTGCTAAAAGACCCTGGCCAACGCCCTAATTCCTGAATACCGATCATAAAAAGGATGCCATTCAGGTCTGGTAACTGTTCGCGACCTATTCGATCTTTGATCAAATGACGGACTTTTAGCCATTCAAAATCAAATTCCCATTCTTCCATAAAAGTGCAAACACTAGCCAAAAAACAAAAAATAAATAACCGCTATTGGTCTCCAGATAGCATCTGGACTGCAAATATAAGAGTATGTTTCGACTTATGTAATGGCGATGCCGCCCTAGCTAGATTTTAGGAGCTAGGATTCTCGAATGATAGCGGGAACCCTTGCTGCTCTGTAGGCAGGTGGCAAAGAAGCCAGCAAGCCGATAGCAATCACGGTCAAAGCAACCACGACAAAGTCTAGCCAGCGAATACTGATGGGATAAGCATCTACCACAAATCCCGCAGGAATGGGAACTATGCCAAAAGAGCGTTGAATCACATAGAGGATCAGAGCTGCCACCGACCCAATAAACAGACCAAGTAGACAGAGTAGTAGCCCTTCGCTCAAAAAGATATTTCGCACCTTACCATTGCTGGCACCCATTGATTTTAGAATGGCGATATCCTGCTTTTTATCCAAGACTATCATCCAAAGCGAACCAATCATATTGAAAGCGACCAAAACGAGCGTTAGGCTTAAGATGGCAAAACTGATCCATTTTTCAATGTTCATCAGTTTCAAAAAGGCCTCATCTTGCTGATATCGATCCCGCACCAGAAAGTCGTCGCCCATGATTTGGCGGATGGCATTCATCGTTCGGTCTTTGTCCTGTGTGGGGTTCAAGCGGACTTCTAATGCGCTGATTTCGCCTTTGGCCTTGAGGATGCTTCGAGCGAAGTCGAGCGAGCAAAGCACATATTGGTTATCAAAATCCGGTTGGATGACAAAAGTACCGACTGGATAAGCAAAGCTTTTTCTAAAGGGATTACCAAGTGCGCTGGCCTTGCGCTTGGCCATATAAACACCCACTGTCGCCAATTCGTCGTCGACATTAATCGAAAGCTTATTGCGCATGCCCACTCCAAATACCATCATCTCTCGCTGTCCGTCGCGGAGCTTGTAGATGCCCTCTCTTACCGTAGAGTCAATATCCGTTACTCGTACAAAAGACTCGTCAACGCCTTTGAGAATCCCAAAATCCTGACTTCCTTTATATTCGAAAAAGGCAACTTCTTCAAGAGTCTGAGCCACGAAATCCACCCCCTCTAAGGCTTGTAGTTGAGCAATTGTTGCGGTATCTGCCTGAAAGGTTTTTCCTTTGATGGGGATGATCTTGACATCTGGATTGAAGGCGCCAAAAAGATCGGTGATGAGGTCCTCAAAACCATTAAATACAGATAGAACAAGAATAAGCGCCGCAGAACCAACGGAAATACCAAAAACCGAAATACCCGAAATGATATTAATGGCATTCGTTGACTTTTTAGCGAATAGATACCGTCGGGCTATTTTGAGGGGCCAGTTCATCTGTTTTTGACTTGTTGGGTTTAGAAGCTAAAGCCTACAGATGCCTGGAGCGATAAATTATTATCATTATCATTACTTTGGATGTATTGCAAACCGTTGACCTCCGTGCGAGATACATCATAGGCTTCATTGGTGGCATCAACTAGTCCGTAATTAACAGCAAAGCTCACAAATAAGCCGCGATTGAGGTAAAAAGAAGCCCCCGCGATTAAGCCTACATCAAGGGTATTATAGAAATTGCCATCCTTTTCCTCAAATTCGAAATAGCTGCCAAGGACGTCGGGAACAGTAATGGTTTCTCCATCTGCATCAAAGGTCACCGCTTCCGTATTTTCGATTAGGCTCTCCAATGTGGGTACTTCATCCTGAAAATAATTGTAATCGAGTGCAGAGGTGAAGGCGATAGGGGTGTTGGATTCTGCCGAGACGCCATCAAAGCCCAACTCACCAGAGGCATTTGAGCCAACAAGGAAGGCAATATTAGCTCCACCCCAAACTTCAAATTTTTCACCGAGCTTGGCATAGCCTGTGATCGGTAAGTCGATATAAGAATTGGTAACCGTTACTACCATGCGACGAAGCCCATTAGCTCGGACCCTTCGGCCAGAATTGGCAGTAAGTAGTTGGATGGCATTGCCTTCAAAGCTATATTCTCCTCCTTTTTGAGAAAATAAGACTTCCGCTTTTACCCCAAAGCGATCCGACAGTCTGAAGATTGGTCCACCACCAACATGAAAACCCGTATTGGCTTTTGTTGATTCCAAACTGGCACCGCTGGCATCTGACGCTTCCGGACCATTGACGGAGGAGAAGTTCAAGCCCACGCGAAATCCATAGGAGATATCTTGAGCGTTGACTGTCAGAAAACACAGACCAATAAAGAAACAAATAAAGGTCAATCGTTGCATAGGACTGGATTTTTTCATTAGAATGAACAAATATATATTTACCACAAAGGGTGTGCAAACAAAATGACTTTTTTTAACCTAAAGAAATTGTGCAGCTTTTCCGACCTTTGTAGCAAATCGCGATTTTTATGCTTGTTCGATTGATTCGTTGGTTTTTGGGTATTCTACTGTCGCTGTATGTATTGATCAATGGAATGGTCTACGTATTTCAACAGTATTTTATCTTTCAGCCCGATCGTCTGGAAGCGACGTATAGCTTTGATTTTGAAGCGCCTTTTGAGGAATATTTTTTGGATACAGGGGATGGCGAACGAATCAATGCTTTATTGTTTAAAACTCGATTGCCAAAGAAAGGTATCCTCTTGTATTTTCACGGCAATTCAGACAATCTTCAGCGTTGGGGCCAATACCAGTCGGATTTTAGCCAAAGGGGCTATGATGTATTTATGATTGATTACCGTGCCTATGGCAAAAGTACTGGGCAATTGGGGGAAACCAAAATGTATCAGGATGCGCTGTTGGTTTACGAATGGGCGCGGAGCACCCATGAACCAGAGGAGATTGTTATCTATGGTCGCTCTTTGGGAACGGCAGTGGCGTCTAATTTGGCCAGTCGGGTAGCAGCGAGGATGTTGGTGTTGGAAACACCTTTTGACAATATGCATCAGCTATTGAAAACCCGTTTCCCTTTTTTGTTGCTGCCAGAGGTGCGTTATCGGTTTCCCAATGATCGCCATTTGGCGGAGGTGCATATGCCCGTTTATATTTTTCAGGGGACTCAGGATCGCATTGTTCCTTACCAGGTAGCAGAGCGTTTGAAACCCATCCTCAAATCAGAGGATCGCTTTATTACCATTAGTGGTGGGGCGCATCGCAACCTGAGCCAATTCCAAGATTATCAACAACATCTGGATCGGGTCTTGGGAATTGATGAGTTTTAATTTTTGTAAAATGAGCAGACGTAACAAATTACAGAAGTTTTCCGAGTTATTGGCCTTTCCCCATGTGTTTGAAAATTTTGATGCCAAGCAACCAAGCTTAGTGGGGAAAGACGGCGCAAAGGTCGAGCTAAAAGGGCAGTGGGGAGCGCAGCATTTTGGCAATTCGAATCCCATTGTGCTAGAGCTGGCTTGTGGTAAGGGGGATTATACCCTGGGTCTGGCCCGCCGCTATCCCAACAAAAATTTTATAGGCGTTGATATCAAAGGGGCGCGTATTTGGAAAGGGGCGCAGATGGCGCTAGAGGAGGGACTGACCAATGTTGCCTTTTTGCGCACGAGGATTGAACAAATCAATCATTTTTTTAATGCAGATGAAGTCAGCGAAATCTGGATCACTTTTGCCGATCCTTTTCTAAGAAAAAGCAAAGCCAATCGGCGACTGACATCAACCAATTTCATCGATCGATATCGACAATTTTTGCAAAAAGACGGGACGGTTCACCTCAAAACGGACTCACCTGAACTATACGAGTTTACCTTAGAGACCTTAGCGGAAACGCCTAACTGTACTTTGCAATATCAAGATGACGATATTTATGCCAAACCCCTGCCCCTCCCGGAATTAGCCATTAAAACCTTTTACGAAACCATGCATCTGGCAGCGGGTAAGACCATCAAATATGTACAATTTAACCTCCATTAATTCATACTTATGAGAATAAGCTTAATAATGAGTTGTGCCCTATTATTTTCCTTATCTCTTTTCTCTAAATCTGCTGCCGTGAGCGATTCTCCGCTTCGAGTGGGGGTAGTTGGCCTGGTCCATACCCATGTTCACTGGATATTGGGACGGGAGAAAAGGGGGGATATAGAAATTGTAGGTATAGTAGAACCCAATCGCGATTTGGCCCAGCGGTATAGTGAGCAACACGGTTATTCAATGGACATTGTCTACAACAGTTTGGGAGAGATGGTAGCGGCTACTCAGCCAGAAGCCGTGACGGCTTTTAATACCATTTATGATCATTTAGAGGTGGTCAAATATTGTGCTCCTAAGGGGATTCACATCATGGTGGAAAAGCCATTAGCTGTGAGTTGGGCACATGCTCAGGAAATGATCGCCTTGGCCCAAAAGCACCAGATTCACCTACTGACCAATTATGAAACCTCTTGGTATGGGAGCAATTATGAGGCATACCGATTGCTTAATGAAGCTAAAAAACTGGGGTATTTGCGACGCTTGGTTTTTCATACAGGTCATCCTGGCCCTATTGAGAT
>JBCBDH010000473.1:0-5389 GCA_038529855.1 Bacteroidota bacterium
CCATTTCTGTATATCTCTCCAGAGAAGTTTTTGGCCACTCCTACCTGAGCATTGACCTCCGTCGCTCCAACATTTGCATAGTAGTAGTTCTCGTCTGGTATATCTTGAATATTGTTTTGTAAGTGTTCTCTGAAAAACATTTTTCCCGTTTCACTGAGAAAACCAATATCCTCTGCACCAGCATGATCACGCTTGAACAGATGGGCAATAGAGATATTTCCCTTGAGTTGATTGATTGCAGCCCAGGCCGTTGCGGAAGGGGCAACAATATCCAAATAGCCCATTTCCACGAAGGTGGGGATATTGATTCTAGAGGCGGCATAAACGGCGTCGTAGTATTTGGCCGCTTCAAATATCTGAGGGTTGAGATTATTGGGACCAGTACTGCCAATTCGGACATAGTCGTTAAAACCGCTGGCCTTGCCATTGAGGATGGCGCCATGTTCACAAAGGGCAGGCTTACTTACACAAACGGCATCCACTCGCGAGTCCAATCCCGCAACCATCAAAGAAAGTCCTCCACCTTGACTTTCGCCCCATAATCCAACTTTGCCATTGTAGTTGGATTGTACATCCAGGAAGTCAAGTATCTGGCGAATGGCGGCAACGGAAAATTTGTAGTGGTATTTTTCTCTGTCTGTAAAGTCGTCAGTACCTGCTGCATAGCCAGCAGATTCTCCTATGGGTTGTACATCAGGTAGAATCAATATGGCAGGGGTATAGGTCGCAATGTCGTTCCAATATTGATTGAATAAATCATCACGGCCAGAATTAAAAGCGGGGAGTTTGATGATGGCGGGTAAAGGACCTGAAGCATTGGTTGGGACCATCACATAGCCCTGCAAACGCAAGGGTGTTCCGCTACCATCAAAAGCGGGGATGCCATCAAAATCAAAGGAATAAGCATCGACATTGGGTACGGAGGTCGATACGCTTTGTAGGGTATTGATTTGCGGATAGCTATTGGAGGGGATAGTGGCAAAAACGCCATTCCAAAAAGCATCAAAAGTTGGACTGAAAGGTTCTTGAGCATAGGGGCTAATGGCGAAAGGATCAAATACAGCAGCAAAATCCTTATTGGGAAAACCGCCTTGATTAAGGTCGCCAATAATCAAACCTGGCTGACCAGGTGCTGGAATCGTAATCGTACTGCCACTCACTGACTGATTCGTTTGGATATCCTGTGCGTCAACATCCGTATCGTAGTAAAGATCGTAAAGGGCACCGCTGGCACCACTGACGGTAAAAGTTGCATTCTCTCCAATGCCATAAACTGGAGGGTCTCGGTCTGGTTGTACATCTTGTGCGAAGGTGTTAATAGGTATCAGCCC
The DNA here is from genome assembly GCA_038529855.1 of Bacteroidota bacterium. Lineage (GTDB taxonomy): Bacteria > Bacteroidota > Bacteroidia > Chitinophagales > Saprospiraceae > JBCBDH01. The sequence continues at coordinate 1,332 of JBCBDH010000473.1, forward strand.
AAGGGCGATCAAAAATAGGAATCCAAAAAGGGTATCCCTATTGAGCTTAAGAGCATGGTGCTTGTGTTCTAAATACATAGTTTACATTTTAAATTGGAGAATAAATTGACTGCTTTACCACAAGCGAGGTGGTAAAGTATTTATATTGTTGTTATTGCAATAATTAATTGCCCGTATCACCTTCAAAGTGATCGGTCAACAAGTAGTTGCTTATTGGTTTAAATTGTTCCGGTACAGCTGACTAAAGTATTAGAGAAGGTAGTGAGGAAGCCAACGTGTAGGTAGCTTCTTGTAGAAAGATAAGTGTGAAAACAGCTGGATAAATAGAAATGAAATAATGTGTTTACTTCATTTTCATAGCACTGACAATATAATAAATTTAAGCAGGCGTAGCACGATTAAGACTGTTAATAAATCGTTAATTTCAATATCTATTTGCTAGGTTAAGCTCCATTCAGTTTGACCACTTCAAGACCTATTTGTGTAGTGGCGGGGAGTGATTTTAATTAAATGCTGGTTGAGGTAGCAGGCGGGAGCGATCAGTACTATGACCCCTATTTTGTGATGAAAAAACAATATTTTGGGGCTTTGTATTTTACTGCTTAAAAAGTCATTTAGATAAAAAGAGTTGCTATGTCGCTGTCTTATGAAGCCCTGGCTGCTGAATTGTCCTTCCTCAGAGACCCCCGTATTTTTAATATTGGCCAGGAGGCCCCTCATGCCCATTTTACGACGTTCCCCAATGAGGTCTCTTTTCAAAAGCGAAGACAAGAGAAATCTCCTAACTATCTGTTGCTCAATGGTTACTGGAAGTTTTGCTGGTCCCCCAAGCCCGCAGTTCGCCCTAAAAACTTTTATCATGTGGATGCTGATCTGAGTGATTGGGTTGATATTCCCGTCCCTGCCAATTGGGAATTGGAAGGCCATGGCATCCCCATTTATGTCAATGATCGCTATCCCTTTCCCAAAAATCCACCCCATGTCCCAATAGATAATAATCCAGTTGGATCTTATCAACGTCGTTTTACACTGCCCGATCATTGGAAAAATCAACAGGTCTTTTTACAACTTGGTGCAGTTAAATCCGCTGCTCATTTTTGGGTCAATGGCCAGTGGTTGGGTTATAATCAAGATTCCAAAACTCCAGTTGTCTTCAACATCACTTCCGCTCTTCAAACTGGCGAAAACAGTATTGCGATTGAAGTATATCGCTGGTGTGATGGTTCTTATTTGGAATGTCAGGATTTTTGGCGATTGAGTGGCATCGAGCGCGATGTTTTTTTGTGGGCCAGACCCCAGCTCCACCTCCGTGACTTCTTTGTTCAAGCTGGTTTAGATGAAGCCTATGAAGACGGGCTATTTCGATTAGAGGTCGCCCTACAGCATTATTTTGAAGAATGGCCTGATAAGGAATATCAATTGACTTGGTTACTCAATGATGATCATGGGGGAGAGGTGGCTAGTGGTCAACAGGTTTTTTCAATTGGAGCAGTCCAGCAAATGGCGTATACCTTTACTCAGCGCATCCCAAAAGTGGAGCAATGGTCAGCAGCATTTCCAAAGCGATATGAATTGCAATTGCGCTTAAGGGAAAAAGAGGGGGCCATTCTAGAAATCACCAGTATTCAAATTGGTTTTCGGAAGGTAGAAATCAAATCTGGTCAGCTCTGTATCAATGGTCGAGCCATTACCATCAAAGGCGTCAATCGACACGAACACGATGAGCAAACTGGCCATGTGATTACGGAGGAAAGTATGCTGGAAGATATTCGACTGATGAAGTTGTACAATATCAATGCAGTTCGAAATAGCCATTATCCCAATGCGCGTCGCTGGTATGAACTCTGTGATGAATATGGGCTCTATGTCGTGGACGAGGCCAATATTGAATCGCATGGAATGGGCTTTGAGGAGGAAAGCTTGGCTCGCGATACTGACTGGCAAGCCGCTCACTTGGATCGCTGTCAGCGCATGTTAGAAAGAAGTAAAAATCATCCTTCCGTGATCATTTGGTCCCTAGGCAATGAGGCTGGCGATGGGCCTAATTTTCATCATTTGGCTGAATGGGTGCGTCAGCGCGATCCCAGTCGCCCCCTCCAATACGAACAAGCCTTTGAGGAAGCCTATACGGATATTGTTTGTCCCATGTACCCCAGTGTAAAACACATTGAAGCTTATGCCCAAAAACAGCCTCATCGACCACTCATCATGTGTGAGTATGCCCATGCGATGGGAAACAGTTTGGGGAATATCGTGGACTACTGGGACGTCATTCGACAATATCCCACCTTACAAGGGGGCTTTATTTGGGATTGGCAGGACCAAGGGCTGATTGCTTATAATGAGCAAGGGGAAAAATACTGGGCCTTTGGTGGGGCTTATGGCCCTGAGGGAACGCCAAGTGATGGCAACTTCTGTATTAATGGTTTGCTTTTTCCCAATCACAAACCTCATCCAATGATTTGGGAGGTCAAAAAAATGTATCAAAACATTCGCTTTGAAGCAGTTGATCTGGAGAAAGGGCGAATCAGGGTGATCAATGAATTTGATTTTCGAGGGACGGAAGGACTGAGGGTCGATTGGGCGATTTGGTGCGAGCAGGGAATAGTGGGGCAGGGGGCGCTGGAAATTGACATCGCTCCGCAGCAAAGCCAGGAAGTTCAATTACAGTGGCCCAAAATTAATATTTTACCCCATACCCATTATTATCTCAACATACGCGTAGAGACCACAAAGGAACAAGCACTTATCCCCGTAGGCCATGAAATAGCCAATGCCCAATTTCCGCTGCCTTTTGAGTGGCTGTCCGCGCCAAAGGTCGCGGTCCAAGCGCCCCTTTTAATCATTGAAGAAGAAAGCCACATCAGCTTGGTGGGAGAAGATTTTGAATGGAGGCTTGATCGAAAGACGGGGCTATGGACCTCTTATCAAAAAGATGGGGTAGAATGCCTGGCGCAGCCGCCCATCCCTTATTTCTGGCGTCCTCCTAATGATAATGATTTTGGCAATGGTATGCCAGCGCGTACTGCTGTTTGGCGGGAGGCGAGTCAGGAGCGAGTTTTGAAAGCTTTGGCGATTCGTCGACTTTCAGCTGCTGAGGTGGAGGTGGAAGTCCTTTGGTTATTGGCGGGCGTAGAGCTGGAGTTTCAGTTGGTTTATCAGGTGAATGGGGATGGGGAGGTGATTTTGAAAGCGCATTTGGAGGCGAGCGGAGCGAGTTTGCCAGAATTACCAAGACTGGGCTGGTATCTGGAATTACCTGTGCGTTTTGGGCAGGTGGAATGGTTGGGAAGAGGCCCTTTTGAAAATTATGTAGATCGAAAAACAGCTGCTTATGTAGGGCGTTATCAACAAACGGTGGCGTCAATGTATGAGCCCTATTTGAGTCCACAGGAAAATGGACATCGAGAAGGGGTACACTGGTTGCGGATCAGCGATTCGTCTAATAGCTATTGGCAGTTTGGCCGCGCGACGCCCTTTGGTTTTAATGCCCTTCGCTATAGTCCTGAGGCATTGACGCAAGCGACTAGAGGAGCTAGCTATCCCTTTGATTTGGTGCAAAGCCCAAATGTCTGTCTTTGTCTAGATGATCAGCACAGCGGTATTGGCGGGACGGATTCCTGGGGCGCCCTGCCTTTGGATCACTACCGCATTTTTCCTGCTGAATTTGACTATGTATTCCATTGCCATTTGATCAAAGGTAGTGGATAGATGGCCCGTGTTTTTTTAACCAATTTGGTTTTTGAAAAGGGCAAACGCATCTAATAATTCTGCAAAGGGGATTACTACTTTGATTGAATTATATAAAACTTGATGCGTCTGCCCTAGTTCTTAGCGCTTGCCTGGGTTAAACAATTCCTGATTTCTGAACAAGCGTTTAATCACAGGCTGTTGTTCGATTGATGTCACAATAGGTCGCCCACCAGGGGTTAAACTGCTCGTCTTCTTCATCATTACTCATGGCCAGGACGCGCTCTATATCATCGCCATAGCGCAGATGCATATGGATAGGGTCACCATGTGGTGATCGCGATAGCACGTACTTATAATTCATACAA
>JBCBDH010000474.1:0-5378 GCA_038529855.1 Bacteroidota bacterium
CCTTATTGGTGCTCATTCGCGAAAGTGGGCAGGCGACCTCAGCGGAGCGGCTGGAAGCCCAATTACTTTTGGATGCGACCCATGCGGTTAATTTCACGACGCAGTTTTTCCAACAAAGACCCCTTTTGCGATTAGAGTGGGAGCTGGTGGAAAATCGGCGGCTATCCAATTTTGAATGGAATCAGCTTCAATTGCAAGCCTTGCTCAATGCCCGTTTTTATACGGCTTTTGCCAAGGTACAGTATGAGCCTTTGGTAGGACAAAATATCTTGGTCCAAAAGGAAAAGGTCGAAAAAAATAAACTGAACAAAAAGGGCCTGCCGACAGAAGAAGGGGCTTTACTCCGCACTTTTCAAGGGTTAGAACGCAAATTGCCCAGCAGTGCTATCCAAACCTTTTTTCGGACCAATTACCGCAATCACATCAACCTCAGTGCCATTGCCGATAATAAGGCCAATATCATGATCAGTGTCAATGCGATTCTGATTTCGGTGGTTATCTCTATTCTTTCGTATAAAAATGTATCAGAGACCAATCCCATGGTTTTATTGCCTGTGGTCATTTTTTTGGTAACGGGTTTGACCTCCTTGATCTTTGCTGTTTTATCCATTCGCCCCAAGGTGACCTCGCTGAATCAAAATGCGCAATCCTTGGAGGAGGCCAAGCAAAATATCGTTTTCTTTGGCAATTTTATTCACCTCAAGCTCGAACAATACGAAGAGGCGATGGATGCTGTTTTCCGCGATGGGGAACTACTTTATGGCAATATGACTCGAGATATTTACCACATGGGCAAGGTATTGGATAAAAAATATCGCTTTCTGACGATGTCCTACAATATCTTTATGATTGGATTCATCTCTACCGTCATTACCTTTTTGATCGCTATATTTGCTTAGTGGGTCGCGATCTGACTATTGGCTGTCTACCAAAACCCATTCTCCATCTTCCAGTCTTTTTAGGTGGGCTTTTCTGAGGCGAGCGGCTTCTGCTAGTAGGGGAGGGCGCAGTTGGATTTCTGCACTTTCTTCATTGAGCCAGCGCACACTCACGGGCTCAAAGTCCGTTAATTCCCTTTCCCAAATTCGCTGAAATCCCTTTGGCGTAAAGCCCCAAAGCTGAATGCCATTGATTTCAAAACCTGGTTCCAGATCTGGATTGGCGATGATGAGGTATTTGTAGTCTGGCGAAGCCTTTGGATAGCCCCAGATACGAGTGGTTTGGCCTGATTTATCGTTGACGAGTAGATATTCTCCCCACTCGTGGCCACTGGTTTCAACAACGAAGTAGCCCATTTGAGGGATGTAGTAACGATATTCGTAACGAGCCGCTTCCCCAGGGCCTGCCTGTTCGTCGTGAAGCAACTGCTTTTCTTCCCCACTAAGTAGGCGAAATTGGAGGCCATTTTTATCCTGACTCACGTATTGTCGATCTTTTTTGAGTTGCGCCTTTTGGACCCTGGCCATACAAGAGGTGTAGGATTTTCCACTGATTCTCAGGGCCATACATTCATCATAGGGAGAGGGGTGTTCATCAATATCTGGCTTAGCACTTCGCAGGGCTCCACCATAAACCCAACCCTCCGTACCGTCTTTGCGCTGTACCTTGAGCCAGGGTTCGTCAAACAATTGCCCGCGAAGGTTAATTTTTTCAGTGAAATCGGTTTTTTCTTCAAAATACCTTAGGGCTTCTCCTTCTTTGAGTTCTGCTAGTACCTTGCCTTTAGTATTGGGGGTATCGCGCATGCGCAGTTTATCGACCCAGGCGTATAGCCAACTGCCCTCGGGTTTGATGTCAGCCATCGCAGTAGAATCCACTTGGCTAGAAGTGTGTTCTGTGCTTTCTGAGGAGTTTGTATCTTTACAAGCTAAAAGGAAGCTAAACAGCGTTAATGTTGTGATAAGAACCAGGCGGAACATAGTAAGCAGAATTGTGATGCGTTAATAAACAAAGATAATTAAGCAGGATCGTTCAAATGCGTAAACGATATGGTTTAATTGTTGTCTAGTTTTTATAAGTCAACGGTAAGGCGCGAAAAGGATAGTGAACGTAATCCCTAAATACCTGGAAACATGAAAAAAACACTTTGGCTAATCATAACGTTGAGCGGTCTGCTCTATATTGCACAGGCTCAAGACAATTCCCGAACTCGCTATATCAACAGGTTCAAAGATATCGCAATTAGTGAGATGGAACGGACGGGGGTGCCTGCGAGTATCAAATTGGCACAGGGTATTCTGGAATCTGGTGCAGGAGAGAGTACCTTGGCGCGTAAGGCCAATAATCACTTTGGGATCAAATGCCACAGCGATTGGCGGGGAAAGAAGTATTACCATGAGGATGATGACTACGATGAAAATGGCAATTTGATCAAGTCCTGTTTTCGGGTCTATAAAAACCCCAACTCTTCTTACATTGCCCATTCTGAATTTTTGCGCGATCCCAAGAAAAAATTTCGATATGGCTTTTTGTTTCGCCTCGACCCTACAGATTATAAAGCATGGGCGAGGGGTTTGAAAAAGGCAGGCTATGCCACCAGTCCGACCTATGCCGAAAAGCTGATTCGAATCATTGAAAGCTACGAATTGAATCGCTTTGACCGAATGACGACGGGGGAGGAATTGGGCCCAGATATCAATGAGGAATATTTGGCGGGGATTCGCAAGAATAATTCGGTTAAATACGTCCTAGCCAGTGGTCAGGAAAATGCAGAGGACATTGCCGATCGAACCGATAAAAAGCTAAAATGCATTCAAAAGTACAATGAAAAACTGGGTGATCCCCGTACAAAGCTCAAGGCCAATACCCGTGTGTATCTACAGCGAAAACGCAATGGCTATCGCGGTAAGCGAAAGTGGCATTATGTAAAAAAGGGAGAAACCATGTACAGCATTGCCCAGTTGTATGGAGTGCGTTTGAGTAAATTGTTGAGTCGAAATCGCTTGGAGGAGGGGGAGCAGCCTGCCTTAGACGAACGTATCAAACTGCGCGGCTGGCGAATCCGCAATTCTGAAAAGCCGATTTTGAGTACAGAAGTATTTGATGATCGGCCAGAGAATACCGAATTTGAAGAGCTTCTTTTTGAGGAAGAAGAAGAGGATTTTGGCAATGACCTGGAAATGGAAATCAACGGAGAAGTAGGGGTAGAGGATTTTGAAGTACCAGATTTAGAAGAGGAAGAACCCGCGATCGAAGAACCTGTTCCGCCCACACCTGACCCACCTGTTGTCGATCCGCCCAGTAATGATCCTGATCCAGTGGCTGAGCCAATAGAGGAGCCGCAGGCGACCTACCATACGGTAGCCCCTGGCGATACTCTTTTTGCCATTTCAAAAAAATACAATACTACCGTAGACGCCATCCAAGCCCTCAATGGAATGACCACCACGATCATCAAAGTAGGGGAATGGCTGCGGGTACGATAATTCAATAATGTTAAAAAGAAAAGCCTGATGAAGAACACCTTGCTACTTTTACTGATTTGTTGCTGCGGTCTGACGACTGAGGCATGGAGCCAGAGTTTTTTCTTTGGCCTAAAAGGCGGCCCATCGCTAGGCGTCCAAAACTGGAATGGTTTTGAACGCGACCCTTTGTTTAAGTATCATGTGACAAGTTTTATCGAAACTGCCCAGGAGGATGCTCGCTTTGCCTTATTTGCTCAATTGGGCTATCACCTCAAGGGCAGCGCAATTCGCAATCGCAATTTCTTCAATCCCATCAATGGCCAAACTTTCCGCCCGCCACCACAAGAATTTATCTTTCGAAATATCGTGCTGAGTGTGGGTGCTAAGCGGAAATACCAGCTCAATAACAGTATGGTTTACTATATGCTGGGGATTCGAGGTGACTATACCGTAAGTACCAATTTGGATGAATTTAACACCGCTTTTAATAGTGTCTTTACCACCTTTCCTCAGCCAGATGGCGTACAGGAATTTAACTATGGCGTAATCATAGGTGGTGGTATCGAATTTCCCATTACTGAATTTATTGGGGCTATGGTCGAACTGACCGTGAATCCCGACTTTTCCAGACAATACCGCCAACCCCCTGCCCAAAATGTATACGATCCCTTTACGGGGAATAACATCACCATTAGTGAGCGGGAGATTACAAATAATACAGTTGAATTGAGTATTGGCTTTCGCTTCTTGCGAAAGGTAGAGTATATAGAAGATTAAAGAATCCCTTTTGGAGTTTGCTGCGGTAGACTCCAAAAGGATATTCCCCCTGATTTTGGCCTATTTCTTGGCTGCTATAAAGTTGAATACTAAAACAATCCACAATGAGATATTTTGCTATCGTTTTCTCCTTTTTTCTATCCCTTTCTTTCCCGCTTCAGGCCCAGTTCAATATCATTAGCGATCCGTTTATGAACTCGGCTGAATATTACGAAAAGCACAAGATCAAGTCTATTGATAAATTGATGATTGAGCTGGATAAAGAGGGCATCATGGCTAGAGATTATGGCACAGAAAAGGTCCTACTTGACCCAAAAGGCAATGCGATTCGCTTTCTTGCTGAGGATTATATGGATTTAAAACTATTTGAAGGGCAGGATCGAACCGTCAACTACATTTATCGCAACGATAGCCTTGTGCAGGAACAGTATGAAGTCTATGATTTCTTTGCTCACTCTGTTAAAACCTATGAGTATGAAGGAGATCTGCTGGTCGAGACTAAGCTAGAGATGATGATGCATAATGATCTTACCTATTTGTTTGAGTATAATGACAAAGGCCAATTGATCAAAAAGATACGGGCTACTCGCTATCCCTCCTATACTACTTATACCTATGATGATGATCAGTTGGTTCGAGAGGATTTTTATGATGATGAGGATGACGAGGAACCCTATAAAATCCTCTCCTACAACCATACCGCCAATGGTCAGCGCAGCTTGGATATAGAAGTGTGTCCAGAAGAAGGGGATACCACCTATCTGGCTCGATACAATGATGCTGGATTATTGGTCTACAAAAAAGAAAGACGAGCTCCCAAATCGGGCTATTCCCGAAATTACGAGCAATATATGTTTGAAGAATCCTATGTATACAATTCAAAAGGGCAAATGGTGGAGCGCACCTACAGGCCAGATGAGTATATCGATGCCGTAGATGAAGCGGGGAATCCATTTACGGTGACGAATAAATACTATTATGAGAACGACCGCTTGAGTCAGGTGGATTCGCTTAATATGAGTGTATATTATGGCTATAATGACTTGGGGCAGTTGGATCAGATCAGTACTATTGTGATGAACATCAAGGAAAGCCTAAGGACCAAGGATACCTTGATGATCCAAAAATACAAGTCATTATAGCCATAATATACACTCATATTAAGCGAATCCACCTGACTCAAGCGGTCGTTCTCAT
>JBCBDH010000475.1:0-5363 GCA_038529855.1 Bacteroidota bacterium
TTTAAATTCCGCCAATATCCGCAGCCATCGCTATACCAATGACTACAGCAGCCACGAACCAGAGTATTTTGGACGTCGAGTGATTTTCTTTGGAGCGGTTTTTCAATGGTGAGGTAAAGTAAGTTTGGGTAAAATCTTGTAAATTGATTTGGCCTTATTTTTAGGCATTAAAATCATAAAATTCTGCGTTTACAAAGATAACCCTTGCTACAAAAGTACTTTACATGAAGAAGCGATTCATTTCTACCTATTGTACCCTACTGCTTGTCATCTCTTTAAATGCTCAAAACATCGTCCCCAATCCTGGTTTTGAAGATCACGAATACCTGCCTACGGTTATGTGCAAGACGGGGTTGGAATTTGAGCGGGCGGTCAAGTGGTGGACGGTGCCAAATGAGGCTTCGACTGATTTGATCAGTCCTCGGCTAAACAGTCGAAATTTGAAGGCATGTGAGGCGAGATCGGGGAAGAATATGGCGGGGATTGTCATCAATGGCGATTTTTGGTCGGAATATGTGGGGGTGAAGTTGCGGGAGCCGCTGCGGCCAGGGCATCAGTATTATGTAGAGTATTGGTTGTCTATGCCTCGCTTTTATTCCAAACGCAACCCCGTGCCTACCTATTTAAATGATCATTTTGGAGTGCGTTTTGACCGTCGCCTTTACAAGCATGACAAGCGCATTTGGGAGCGCCAGCCTCAAGTCCCAGCCTCTGACCAAGTCTTTGTAGAACCTGAAAAATGGACCAAAATTACTGCTACTTTTACCGCACAGGAAGCACATACGCATATGTATATTGGACAGTTTTGGGATAGTAAGACACAGCCAGAATTAGCCATTGGCTATTATTTTGTGGATGATGTCTATGTGGAGGCATTCAAAAGTTCAGCAGTAGATTATGTACCAAGTCGCTATTATCAGATTCAAGGGGATGTGGCTTCAGTTATCATGGAAAACATCTATTTCGAGACTGATCGATATGAATTATTGGAAGAGTCTTATCAGGAATTGGATAAGCTGGTGAATATCCTGCAAAAAAATCCCAATCTGGAAATTAATATCCATGGGCATACGGATGCACAAGGTAGTGAAATGCACAATGATCAACTATCTGATAATCGGGCTAAAGCAGTGCGAGAGTACTTGATGAGTAATGGTATTGCGGAAAGTCGTCTGCAATCCAAAGGCTTTGGTTACAGCAAACCTGTGGCTGATAATACGACGGAAAAAGGCCGACAGGAAAATCGGCGAGTAGAATTTATCATCAGTGGTGGTATGGATGAGAATGGGAAACAGGTTTTGAGCCCTGCTACCGTTTATCGCTTTTCTGATCAATTTCCCCCTAACCACTACGCAGGGCTTTCGAGAATAGGCTATTTTGATAAAAACTGGACTTGCCCAAGTAGAAAGGGGCCTACCCCGCCCGTCAACGATTCCAAACGCATTGAGCAAATCTACACCAGCAAAAAAGCTGCAGATTTTATTTTGAATAAAACCCAGGATGCACAGGTGGTTTTTATCAATGAGCACCCTTTGAATCCTCAACACCGCGCTTTTGTTAGTACCCTGCTGGAACAGTTATCTGAACAGGGATTTAAATACCTGGCGATGGAAAGTCTATCTGCATCAGATGAGGAATTGACAAGTCGAGGTTATCCCGTTTTGGCCAGTGGTACTTACAGTAGGGAGCCCTTATATGCTGATATGGTCCGTCAGGCATTGCAATTGGGCTTTCAGCTATTTCCCTATGCTTCATCAGAAAAACAATTGGATAAAGCCGTAAATATTCTAAAAAAACAATCCCAGATACCCATAGCGAAATTAGATGATCCCGCCTTTTGCCAAGCCTTGGCCAGCGAATGGTCGCAAGCCCTTAACCTCACCCGCATTCTAAAGAAAGAACCAGATGCCAAGATTGTCGTCTTTGCATCAGATGGTCATATACGAGAAGATCAGGAAGACAGCATGATTTATATGGGTAAATGGTTTCAGCGGTTTAGCAGTATTGATCCCTTGAGTATTGATCAAAGAAATATGTCAGAGGCTTGTCCAGAAATGGAAAATGGTTTGTATAAAAAGTTTGTGAGCCAGCAAGCTATGGTCCTCAATAGAGCTGATTATGCCTTTCCTCTCAATCCAGATAAAAGTGCAACGGCTTATGATATCCACGTTTTCCATCCAAGAAGTACCTTAAAAAACGGTCGGCCAGATTGGTTGCGCATGGAGGGCTACAGACAGTTTTATCCCTTTAATCCCGATAAGCACAATATGGACTATCCCTGTATGGTACTCGCCTATCGCGAGGGAGAGGATGTGGATGTAGCCATTCCTATGGATGTGGTGGAATATGCGCATGCAGGCGAATCCAAGCGGCTCATGCTACCTTCTGGAAAGTATACCTTGATTTTAAGGGATAAGGTGCATCATAAGCAATTGGAGATACAAATTGCGGAGTAATACAAACTTATCACTGTAATAAAATATAATTTATCCTAGCGCTCTGCAATTGTCGGAGTGAGCCAATTCACTCCGACAAGGCATCCCGCTAAAGTGCTGCCTCTACGCTGACAAAGCATTCCAAAGCAGAATTTTAACGCATCTGAGAAGAGAAATGTCAGTTTAACGTAAAATATCCCATCCCTTGATCAATTTTATTTAGATTTAGTCTAAATAATCATATCTTATGGCTGTTCTTATATAAGAACGGTTGATAATTTAGGTAAGCAATTATGGATACGATAAGGTTTGGTTTGGTAAAATCTAGATTAGAGGACTACATGACGACCAGTATCTACATCAACGGAATCGATTTGAGACAGATCATCTCATCTATTGAATACGAACAATTGTTGCCTTTGAATAGGACCTCTTATACGGGTGTATACGAAGGTATATCGCCCTTGTTGGCCTTTAGTTTGAATGATCATTTTTGTGGAGAAACCATCAACGAATACTTGTATTACGATTGCCAATACGCACTTTTTGACTATATGTATTCTGGAATTCCTGGAGACCATACCTTGACTTGCAAGATTGAATTCAAGAAGGATAATGTGAGGTGGTATGATTTCAAAAATTTCTCAAAGATTTATCGAGGAATTATTGATTATGGTGACTTGAGTTTTTCCTTTGATCGCAGCGCTTACAAGGCTGCAGTATATGACCTAAAGAACAACCAACTAAACCATATGTATGCATGAATTTTCAGCAATTGAATTACATACTAGCTGTAGAAAAATACCAAAATTTTAATCGCGCAGCCATTGCATGTGATGTTGCTCAGTCGACCTTAAGCAGGGAGATACAAAGACTGGAACAGGAGTATCGAATCATTATTTTTGACCGAACGAGAAATCCAGTTGTCCCTACGCTCAAAGGACTCGATTTGCTTAAAAAAGCAAAGGAAATTCTGCACCACAAAAAAGAATTTGAGCGGATAGCCAAGAAAAAAGACAATGAGATTTCTGGGAACATTAATCTAGCGATTACAGAAATTCTCTCCCCCTATATCACGCCCTTGTTTATCCATCGCTTAGCGAGAAAGTATCCACACTTGGAGCTTCAATTATTAGAGCTAAGCGATAGACGAATTGAGGATTTATTAATCGAAGAGGAGATCGACGCAGCAGTTATGATCTCCCCTTCTTTATTACACGATTATTACGAACATCGACTCTATACAGAGGAAGTCCTCCTCTACTCCAACAAACCAATAGATACTTTATTCGACAATAAAGTCGAAGTCGAAAAAGTCGATTTTGATCAGGTATTGATCCATGAGGATTTGAGAGAAATCCTTAAGAGACAAATTGACAATATTTTTGAAAAATACCCCAGCAAGGTCAACAATATCCGATATTTAAAAGGAAATTTGGAGACCTTAAAGCACATCGTCAATCACAATGGTGGAGCGATGTTGCTGCCACAGATTGCCTTCCCCTATTTTTCCGAAAAAGAACAGCAAAACATCTATCAATTTACGGGTTTTCAACCTAAGCTCGAAGTCAGCTTAATCTCATCGAGAGGCTTTGAGAAAAACAGGATCATCAAGAAATTGATTGAAGAAATTCAGCGAATTGTTGCTTCCAAGTCGATTTATCGCTGAGCGAATTTTTAGCTAGTTTGCCTTTACTGGAAGGAATTTATAATGAACATAGAAAGCACTATTCGATACTAAACAGCTTCACGAACTGAGCGGGAAATCAATCCGTGAAGCTGATTAAAAAGCTGGAGAGATTAGCTTATTCCCCCCATCCAGGATCCCCTTTTTGGTAACCATAAAAGCCCGCTTCTCCCCCATCTAATTGACTGAGAATTCCATCGACAAAGGAATTTACATTTGGAGATTCCCATCCCACTACCCCACCAAACCAAGATGAGCTTACAGCTCCCCCTGCATTTTCAAGCGCCGCTTTAATCGCATTCCCAACATCTTCAGCATTGTTGCAAGTTTCGCAACCATCATTGCCATTTTGACCATCGTCCTTATCGGTCACGCCCACATATATTTTCGTTGTGGGATCTTCTGTACCTGACTGAATCAACTTAACTAGCTGACAAATTCGGGTATTGAAATTGGACTCAGTTGGGAAATCGGAGGTTCCATTTTGATTGTAAAACTGCACATTGAGCGCATCAAGCAAATGAATATTGGAGACCGACAGTAGAAATTCGCCGTCTTTGGGATCAGAAATCTCCCCACAGGTCTCATTAACTCCCCCAGGAAAAGGAACGCCAAATGGACTTTCAACATTTGTATTGTACAAATAGGGAGATTGAGGCGCGGCGGTAATGTAAGCAGAGGGTTTATATTTTTTGATGGATTGAACTAGTGAAAGCCAAATCTCATTAGAGGCAGCCTCCCCTGCGCTTTTCTCTAAATCAAAATCAATTCCATCAAAGTTAAAGCCAGCTAATAGAGGGGTCCAATCAGCATATGGACCAGTGGGAGGTATAGTACTTCCTAAGAAACTATAGGCAATGGCTTTTCCCAATTCGTCAACGGTCTCTTCATTGATGGTACTGCCTGGGTTAAAAGACTCCCCACCAAGAGATACCAGAACATTGGCTCCATCTCGCTGAAGCCCTAACCATTCTTCTTGAAGGGCATTGAAATCACCAAAGGTCCAACCTTTACCTGCTGTCCAGCCTCCAACAGAGGACAAATTCAGTTCCCAAGTTTCTCCCCCATCTGCTGTTGTTAGAAAAGAGACGAGGTAATTCCTAATCATTACATTATCCATAATTCAGTTTTTAAGGATTAAAAAATTTTTCAATTTTTAGATCCATTCCCGATTGTATCGAATTAGGCAAGCTTGGCCTACTGATCTGCATTTGTATACAGCTAATTGGCTTTGCTGTATA
>JBCBDH010000476.1:0-5357 GCA_038529855.1 Bacteroidota bacterium
TTTCGATTATGGGTCCAAAAGTCGATTGCTTGCCCGTTCCATTGGGATTGATATCAGCATAAGGGGTAGCTGTATTCGTAAACGGCGTTCCATCCCCATCAAATACCCGATAGTAAATGCCCGCATCATCACCATCTGCACCATCTCTAGCCGCCCATCCAACAGCAAAATTACCGTTGTTAAGGGCAATAATGGCCTGATTGCGAAAGGGAATAGTGCTAAAATAATCCACGTGCGCTCCTCCACTTATTTCTATCGTAGCAGAAACGGGATTGCCACTAGGACTAAAGGTTCGTACATAATAATTGCTGGTATTATTACTAAAGGGCGTATCAGTATCTTCAAAAATGTGATAGAGGATGACAAAGTTGCCGCCTTTGAGTGCGACAAGCCCGCTGAGGTCTTCTCGACTGTCCTGATTATCGCTATTGGCTTTGGTCGTTCCAGTAATGGGCATGCCACTTGGGCTGTAAATCCGAAAATACACGTCGATCTGATCATCAGGGTCGCCCATACCCGCATCGCCTGGGCCGCGCTCAGAGGACCAGGCAAGCACTAGATTACCATTTTCCAAACGGATCATCTTGGGCCCTGGCACTGCTTGGTCACCCGTCCCATCAGGATTGATGTCCGCATAGGGAACGATCAAATCCGTCACAGCCGTTCCATCGAGATTAAAGATGCGGAAATAGCCTCCTTCGCGATCGCCATCTGCACCATCTCTAGCTTCCCAGGTGATGGCAAAACGATTATTTTCCAATTCGATGACAGATTGGGAAAAATCGGTATTCTGAAAATTCCCAGCTTGAAGCCCTCCACTGACTTCTACCCATTCGTTGGCAATGGGATTCCCACTGGCATCAAAAGCCCTGAAAAACAAATCGTCTCGACCGTCCAAGGCATCTTCATTGATTTCCAGAAGTACCAAAAAGCCGCCATTACTCAAAGGGACTAGTGCTTCAATAAACTCTTCAGAGGTGGGCAAATTGAGTCGCACTGATCCCGAAATAGGCGTTCCATCATTTGCATAAACTCTAAAAAAAGCATCTATATTATCTTCATCTACTGGTCCCGTATCCCCTGGGCCATCCTCTGAGGTCCAGCCAATCACAAAGCCCGTTTCCAGAGCAATCACCTTGGGGCCAGGGGTACCTTGATCACCTGTGCCAGCTGGATTGACATCTGTATAGGGGCGGAGGACATCCGTAACAGGCGTACCATTTTCCTCAAAAATTTGAAAGAAACCGCCATTGCCATCCCCATCCACACCATCGCGGGTTTCCCAGGTAACTATAAAGTGACCATTACTTAGATTGGCGGCCATATAGACGGCATCATTTTCTTGAAAACCAGAGGCATGGTCATCGCCTCCCAAATTGAAATTATCACTGAGCGGAGTACAAACCTGGGCTTGTATCAGTAGGGGGGTCAATAGAAAAAACAATAGTTGAAGTAGAGTGTAACGAAGCATGGTAAAGGGTTTAATTACAAAATGTTTTAGGGAACGATTGGAGGAATTGGTGGATCTCCTGGATTAGTCGATTATCAAACGATTTTATCAGCTTAAATCTACATAGAATTCACTGGAATATGCAGACGCCCAAGCCAAATGTTCTGAACGGTAACTCAGAAGTTCTGAACGTTAGCTACAGTAAGAAATTTACTGGATACAAATAAAACAAATCATTATATTTATCGCTAATTTCAACCCAATCTATCTTGGACAAAACATTTCAAAAAGGCATACAATTACTCGAACTCGGCCGCTATGCAGCTGCGCGGGAAGCCTTTAGTCAGGTATTGGCTGAGGAACCACAGTTCACTCCTGCCATGTTTCTGACAGCTATCAGTTATTGTGCAGAGGAGCAATTTGATCGCGCTCACCATGTTGCACAAACCGCTGTAGCGACCGATCCTGAAAGTGATCGCAATCACTATGTTTTAGGATTGGCAGAAGCTGGTCTGGAAAATCTGGATGCCGCTATTGCCTGCTTTCATCGCGCCTTAAAGTTGGCACCTGATGATCCGCAATATTACTTTCAACTGGGGCGGGTTTATGTAGACAAAAATATCTATGGCCAGGCGATTGAGCATTTGGATAAGGCATTGGCACTTGACCCAGAATATGTAGAAGCGCTGGCGATGCGAAGTCATGTGGACCGTCTCTTATCGAAAAAAGAAAGTGCTGCCGATTTTTTGGAGAAAGCCATGCGTATTGACCCAGTGAATGCGGCTTTGCAGTTTCAAAAGGGATTGCAGAGCGAGGATGCGGATGATTTTGAGCGGGCGGCGGAGCGCTATCAGGAGGTGCTTCGAAAAGATCCTGGTCAGTCTTTTGTTCGAGAAAAATACTTGGATGCACAGTTGGGGAAATACCCTTGGTACAAATGGCTGGTACTCAGATATCGGGCCTTTAAGCAGGTCAATTACCTAACCATCATTTTTGATATTTTACTGGTCTTGGTTGGTGGATTGGCGCTGCGGGAAAAGCATGTAGAGGAGCCGCATTATGAGGTAGCCCGCTATTTAGTTTGGGCCCTATTGCTTTGGAGTTTTTTATTTTGGGTGACGAGGATGCTGGGACATTTGTACATGGGACGAAAAATCTGGAAGCTATCTGGTCGAGATTTATGGAATGAAGCTTTTGTGATCCATCTGAGCGTCACGGTGGCTTTAGTGGCTTTTGCCTATTACACCTTTAGCCTGAATTTCCTGTGGATGGGTACGGCCATTATGCTATTGATTTTGAGTTTGATCATTTTGGGGGCGATGACCATCGAAGAACCCACTCGAAAGCGCTATGCCAGGATTTATCTGTGGACGATTTACGGCATGGGCCTCGTTAACTTTCTCGCTAATTTCTTTGAACTCTCCATAGCCAAATTCACGACCAATCTTCTCTTAGCCAGTACCTTTGGTTTGTTTGTACTATTTGCTATTTACGATAGTGTCAAAGAAGAAATACAGAAGTGGCAAAGCAAAAAAGAGGAAAGCCAAACAATCAAAAAAGCCAAAAGGCCACTTTGGGAAAACCTCCTTCAGGTCTTTTTCTTTGTTGCCTTGATTGGTTTGTCCATTACTGGGCAGTTCTATGGCGGAAGCATTCTTTCTTTTTGGAGATTTATCTTTTGCTGGTTGGCGCTCAGTTTAATTCCTGTAGGACTACTTTATCGCTATTTAAAAAATCAATATCCTGAACTCCTCCAATTGGACAGTAAGGACTTGACGATTGATGAAGTATTTAGTCGATTGGCGGGTATTTTTCTCAGCCTTATTTTTGTTGTTTTTATCATTGGTATTTTATCGACTGCTTTTATCCCCATAGGGGAGGGGCGTGTGGAGCAGGTGGCGGTGATGGAGCATGGTTTGGAGCAGAAGAAACAGCGGGCGAGAATAGCGATTCGCTATGAGGGGGCGAAGGTCTTTATTAGTCCAGGGCGAGCGGAATGCGAGGCGGCTTTGGGCTGTGATTCGGTGGGGGTAGAAGTGCTTCCTCGGCTATTTGGGGTGGAGTATGTGGGGCGATTGGTTCCTTGTGGGGAAATGGGGGAGTGAGGCTTCTACCAGACCAAAGACTTCTTCGCTGAATATCTTTGCCCTGGTGACAAAGGTCAGGTATTATGTACTGTTTTGTGTTTTGCAATGACCAGATACAAAGGTTTTGGTGCATTTTGGGTGTTAAGGAAGAGGTGTAGTCTATTGATAATCAGTGGTATAGGGGTGGATTTATAGAACGTATACCTGTTTTATACTTGATTCAAAAAGCCATTGGATGGTTTGGGTTTTTCAATGGAGGTTAAGCTAAATTTTCATGTTTCTTGTGATTATGAAGTAATTTATTTACTTTCGTTGTGTTATTAATAGAGTTTATTTCTCGTCTGTTAATTCTATATCTTTTTCAAAGATTTTGTTATTATCGTTCTTTTTATCTTCTCTATTTTTTTTCACCCTTAATATATTTTAATGAATATTTTTGTTGCTAAGCTAAACTTTGACACAGATGAGTCAATGTTGAGAGATGGTTTTGAAGAATTTGGTGCTGTAGATTCAGTTAAGATCATCATGGATAAGTTTACAGGTCGTTCTAAAGGTTTTGGCTTTGTAGAGATGCCCAATGATGATGAGGCAAGAAATGCCATTCAATCTTTAAATGAAACTGATTTCGATGGCAGAACCATCGTCGTTAAGGAAGCAAAGCCCAGAAGGGATAATTTTAACGACCGTCGCCCTCGCTACTAATCATTATTCTCTTAAGATTGAAATGGTACAGGAAGGTCTTTTAACTTAAAAAGCCTTCTATTGGGTATGCTTGATTTGAGTCCTGTGCCCCAGGGTTTAATCTGATAACTTTTTCGCGATAAGAAAGAAGAAGGCTCTTCTTTGTGGTATGCTCTACTATCTGTTATCAACAGAGGAGGTATTTTTTTTGTATACGTAAACTCAAAACGAATGAGCATTACCCGTCCTAAGTTTAATAAAAAAGACCAGCCTGATTTTTTTAAAGTGTTGAATAAAAGGGTTAATCAATACTTTATAGATAATGACCTATCCAAAAAGGCTAACTTCAATATGGTAGCTAAAACCGTTTTGATGCTTGGTCTTTATTTTGTCCCCTTAAGCATAATGTTATCTGGATGGATTACTTCATTTTGGCCAATGATGATGATGTGGGGAATCATGGGATTGGGAATGTCAGGAATTGGATTATCTGTTATGCATGATGCGAACCATGGGTCCTATTCTAGCAATGAATACATCAATCGGTCCATTGGGTTTGTAATTAATTTTATGGGCGCATTTCACGGAACCTGGAGAATTCAACATAACTTACTTCATCATTCCTATACCAATATTCATGGTTTTGATGAGGATAATGACAACGAAGTGATGCGTTTTTCACCTAAACGCGTTCCCAAAAGACTTTATAGATATCAAGCTTACTATGCGCCGTTTCTATATTGTTTAATGACTTTAAATCGGTTTTTAGTCAAAGACTTTCAGCAAGTATTTAGGTTTAAAAAGAAAGGGCTTTTAGCCAGGGAGGGCCTAACGCTTACTTCGACATTCCTTCAAATTTTATTTCATAAAACGTGGTATATTTTACTGATCATTATTCTGCCAGCCTTTGTCATTGGTCTGCCCTTTAGTCAAATTATCATGGGTTTTCTGATGATGCATTTCATCTGTGGTTTCCTCTTATCGTTGATCTTTCAATCTGCCCATATTCTAGAGGAAACTGACTTTTTTGTTCCTGATGAAAATGGTAATATGGAAAATAACTGGGCCATCCATCAATTAAAAACAACCGCTAATTTTGCACGTACCAATCAGCCAAGAGAACAAGGCATTGGTACGTG
>JBCBDH010000477.1:0-5356 GCA_038529855.1 Bacteroidota bacterium
CCATGATTGTCAACAAACGACCAAAGGCTTCCAATTTATGCTGCATAATTAGTAATTAAAGACAAATAATTGTAATTTAAAGACAGGTCTAGATCATTCTAAATATTAAAGCAAAAACACACATTATAGTTTAACCACGAAGATACTATACCTTGAAGGTTTTGACAAAAATTTACCCCATCAAGCGATCGAGATGGAGCTGTATAAATAGCTCCTATTTGTTAAGGTGCTTAAGTCTTTGCTGTGGACTTGCCCTTTGCGTGATCCCCTTAGCCAGCCAAAGCCTTTGTGAAGGCAGTCTTGGAGAAAACATCTTTGAAGATGGTAATTTTGGTAGTGGGCCCTTGACCATACTGCCCACCAATCCAGGTATCGCACCAGGATACACCTATACCACCAGTACCCCACCCAATGATGGTTTTTATTTATTGACCAATAATATGGCGGAATGGCCTTTCAACCACGATACCTGGTTGGATATTAGCGATAATAGCCCTGATCCAGATGGCTATATGATGGTGGTCAATGCCTCTTTTTCACCTGGTGTCTTTTATGAGCAAACCGTAGATGGTCTTTGTGACAATACACTCTATGAGTTTTCTGCTGATTTGATCAATTTGATCCGCAATGGTGTGCCCAATCACATTCTCCCACAGGTCGATTTCCTGCTCGACGATGTGGTCCAGTATTCCAGTGGTCCCATACCCCAGTCAGAGCAGTGGAACAAGTATGGCTTTACCTTTTCCCTCCCCACTGGTCAAAATTCGGTCAAATTGACCCTAATCAATCGAGCGCCAGGAGGGATCGGCAATGACATTGCGCTAGACAATATTAGCTTTCAACCCTGTGGCCCCAGCTCCTTTATCAATACCGATGAATTGATCTTTTTGTGTGAAGAGGAAAATAATCCTGCAACGCTTACGGCTGATTTGGACTTAGGCATTTACGATATACAATGGCAACAGAGTCTGGATGAGGGACTGACTTGGACGGATATCCCAGGGGCTACGAATCAGCAATACATCCACACCAATTTTGAAACTGGTTTGTACTACTATCGCTATCTATCGGCTGGCTCTGAGGCCAATCTTAGCAATCCTAAATGCCGAGTGCTGTCCAATTGGGTGATTCTTGAAGTGCTGCCCATTCGCTATGCCATTGTCGATACCTTTTGTATGGGCTATAGTTATGATTTCAATGGTTTGGAATTGGATGTACCTGGAAATTATGTAGATTCTTTGATTTCTAGCCGAGGTTGCGACTCCATTGTTTTGCTTGATTTGGCAGAAGTCCCCTACCCTGATTTATTGCTTGATTTAGAAGGGATTTCACCTCCTTGTTTTAATGAGGCCAGTGGAAGTATTCAACTCAATGATATTGACGGTGGTTATGCCCCTTATATCTTTACGGTTGGGGACGATAGCAATAGCAGTGGTAATTTTCTGGATTTGGCGCCAGGCACTTATGATTACGACATTATTGATCGACATGGTTGTGTTTATGAAGACGAGGTGAGCTTGGGTAGCCCCAGTATTTTGGTGCTGAGCTTGCCCCCAGATACTTTGATTCCATTGGGTTCAGGGGTACCTATTATCCCCAATACGAATTTTAATATCAATGCTGTCAATTGGTCACCTGTTGACTATCTGGATTGCTTGGACTGTTTTGATAATGTGGTTTATCCTGGGCAGGACATTACTTACACGCTTACGGTAGCTGATGATTTTGGCTGCCAGGTCAGTGATAGCATACAGGTTCGGGTGAGTCGAGATGTGTCAAAGGTCTATATTCCCAATGCTTTTAGTCCCAATGGCGATGGGTGGAATGATACCTTTTACATTGGCAGCTTTGAAAACTTGGTCCAACAGACGGCAGAATTGGCCATTTTTGACAGATGGGGCGGATTGATTTTCAACAGAACAAATTTTGACTTAACTTTGCCTTCCGAAGGATGGGACGGCACCACTGACGGTCAACCCGCGCAAGTTGGCGTTTATGCTTACTTCATAAAAGTTCGCTTGATTGATGGGACGATAAAACAATTTGCCGGTGATCTGACTTTATTAAGATAAAGCGTTTAATCTATGGAGTTTCTGTATATACTGGGTATCGTTTTCACTGTTTTCGGTGTTTCCTTTGCCCTTATTAACATCCGTCACATCGTGACTGGTAAAGAATTTAGAGGCACTTGCGCCACCAATAATCCTATGATTAAGAATCAAGTAGGAGAATGTACGGTTTGCGGTAAAAAACCAGAGGAAGAGTGTAAGATGCCAGCGGTAAAAACAGCTTAAGCTAATTCTGAAAAGCTAGTTGAGCTGCAAAATCTTTTATCAAAGGGGCTTGGTCAATACCAAGCCCCTTTGGTGCTTATCGCAAGAATCGGTAGGTATATTTGATCAAAAAGGTATTTCTCGCTGCATTGGGATTCAAATTATCAAAGTACTCCTGAATTGGGGAACGAGTTGGATCACCCGAATCGCTTTTCCCTAAAGACCAAACCACAAATAGCTCAGAACCAGGAATGTATTCCCAGCGCATCACCAAATTACTCCTTAGATCCACCCGTGTAAAATCAGAAGAATAAAAACTGTAGTCATAAGTCTGATCCAGATCAGCATCCACAAAAAATTCCTCATCCTCCGCCTCATAAAAAAGCTGCTCTTCGCTAAAAGCCTCAAAGCGATCTTCAAAGCTCATAGCCAGTGGATCGGTAATTTGCTTAAAGTCACTGTATCGAACGCGGGAGACAAAAGGCTGGCCATAGAATTGGATAGACAAATTGGGCGTAATAGAATAATTAAATCGAATAGAGGTACTAATCGTTTGCTGGTCAACAGAACCGACAATATAGGTATCCTCTCCATCCTGCTCTACCCGATCCACAAATTGCAGTTCGCGCTGAAAGACACTGTAGCTAGGGCGAACCGAGATATTAAAGACATTGGCTGGTTGATAAAAGATATTTAAACCCACATTTCTCACCCTTACGCGCTCTTCAAATCCCCATCTCATAAAGGAATTCAAATTGAAACTCAGCTTTTTACGAGAATCTGTCGATACATAGGCAAAATAGGAAGCCGAAGGCGTCTCGCGCAGTGCAGGACCGCCAAAAAGGCCATTATTGGAAATATCTAGGTTGTTGTAATTCCCACCAAACCCAGCGTACCAGAAGTTCTTGAAATTACCGTGGGTATTGACATTGATACCTCTGTAGATATTAGTACCTCCAAAATCCCAACTGGACCAGTGATTGTAATTAACGCGGAAAGAGCGAAATATAGAAAAGGGCTTATTGATTTGATAACCCGTCCATAGAAAATGAGTCAGGTAATCGGCATTACTCATAAAACCAATGTCATTGAGTTCCAGACCAGGAGACCGCCAGGTCGTACCCGTTTCAAATTTCCAATTACCTCCAATTTTCCCCAACTTCAGGGTTCCGCCGTGTCCAGTGAGCGAAGTTCGTGTAGAGTCCAATTTGAGATGGCTTGACCCAGGCCCAGTGCGTTGGAAATAATGCTCAAAGGATCGTTGGGTGCGCGTAATGGCCTCTTCTGTACCACTGACTCGACTAAATAGACCATTGCCCTGAACATACCAACTGCGATTTTTCCAGTAGTGGGCGATGTCAATACCACCAGTATAAGCGGTTTCGTGTAAATATTCCAATCCCGAATTATCCAAATCGCGATTGACCGCTGTGAACATCCCTCCAATGTAGGAATTGCCCTCATTGATGTCTTGCTGTATCCGACCGACAAAGTAATTCGTCAGTGGTTCCACGATTTCTTCTCGACGCTCTCCATTGTGATCAATTTCTGCCATTTCCTCTGCTGTCACACTTTCCAGGATACCAATCGAGAGTCCCTTTTGGGTCTTACCACTAAATTTGGCAGCACCCAGGATGGAAGTATTCAGAGGAACATCAACATATTCGCCATCCTCTGTATCTGGATAGCCATGTGGCGCTCCTCCAATCCGCCGAGAGTAAAACAGGACATCACTATTAAAAGGCCCTCCGCTCTCCGCTCCTGTAATTCGATAGTTAAATATATTTCGGTTTTCGATGAAAAAGGGACGACGTTCGCTAAAAAAGACCTGAAAACCGTCAAGGTTAACGACAGAAGGATCGGCATCCACCTGCCCAAAATCAGGATTGATGGTAAAGTCAAGGACAAAATCACTGGTGATACCAATCTTCCCATCCAATCCTACTCCCAAACGGCTATCTCTTCCTGTATCGTAGGGATTCTCTGGATCTTCTACCTTATAGATATCCGTCTGCCCCAATACATAAGGCTGAATCTCAATGAGCTTTTGAGGCTTAATGCCCTTCAAGCCATGCAGTTCGCCAAAAGCACTTACCCAAACGCCCGCGTTTTGATCAACAGGCTGCCAAACGGAGCGCTCATCCATGCGAAAATCGCGACGCGTACACTGAATCCCCCATACCTGCTCGTCTTCTGAAAAACGCAATTGGCTCAGCGGAATCCGCACCTCTGCCCGCCAGCCCAATGAATCAACTCCCGTCTTTGCATACCAAATCGGATTCCAGTTAGAGTCCCAATTATTGCCATTATTAGAGACCAATTCATCGCCTTTTACGCCCGCTGCTGTGATAGTAAATGAAAAAGCCGTTCGCAAATCGTGATAACTGTCGATATTGATTTCGACCCAATCGCCATCAAAACCATCCCGCCGAGACATGCGTTGGACGATCTTCTCTGGCTCTTTGTCGTAGCAGCGAAAGGCCACAAAGATGTTTTCATTATCATAAAGGATCTTAATAGCGGTTTCTTGAGTAGGAGGTACTCCAGATTCGGGCTCGTATTGGATAAAATTGCCACTCCAACCTACATTTTGCCAACAGGCATCATCAAAAAAGCCATCTATTTTGGGCGCTTTATCGGTCGCCTTGGTGAGATAAGTTCGCTTAGTCGCTAATTCGCTGATGGGGTCTTCTGATTCGACATCACTCGATTCTTGGCATAAGAGCACAAGGGGCATAAGTAATATGCCCAAGATTAAAGAAAGGCTAAGGGTTTTCATCAATAGGTTTTTTGTGCCCAAAACGGGGCTTCGTTATGTCTCTTAAGATTATGTTTAGCCAAATTAACAGCTTTTAAACATACTCCTATTACCAATAGACAAGCGAAAAGGTAACTTGATGCACGAAGAAATGTTAAAATTTAGGAAATTCTTAACAGCTAGTGCTGACTACTCCCATTGAGTAAGTGCCCCATGAGGTCTTTTTTCGTCTTTAGATAGGCCATCGAAGCTTCCAATATCGAAGTGATCAGTCGAGTACCCATCATCATTGAACCCATCAAAGAAAATTTGGCCTATCTAAAGA
>JBCBDH010000478.1:0-5338 GCA_038529855.1 Bacteroidota bacterium
CCTCCACAGGATTATCCAGTTCTAAAAATAATACGAGACCATCGTGGTCAGAAGCTCGCAATACTTGATCTGGAGAGGATAGGCTAAATTCGGGATTATCGCTATTGCCGCGAGCATAGGCGAGCTCCTTGACTTGCATCCCCTCTAGTTCATTGCTTAAACAGTGATCCAGCAATTGTAGATTTCCCCTGAAGATAAAAGAGTACCGCTCTTGAGCCGCAATTTCGGCGCTGTGATTGGTCAGAGGAGGATTGACAATTGGATTGACTGGGAATTCACTACCCAAAGAGGGCTGACCGCTTATTTGGCTTAGAATATCCACATAACCGTCTGAAAATTCATAGGCATTCATATCCCCTAGTACGATCAGATTTTGACTTCTCAGGCTTTGGATCATCCTGGCGACGGATATCCCCTGCTCATGTCGCTTAAGTCGCACAAAGAACGCATCATCCCCTTCAATGCCATTGAGTGAACGCATATGTAGGTTCAATACGCGGATAGGGGTAGGTGGATCGGTAGGCCATTCTGCTTCTAACAATAAAGGAGGGCGATTGTGCAGCCCCCCACCTGTACTCATCTGCTGTGCTTCTCCAAGAAGCTGCATACTGGCGTTTTGAAGGCTGCGGCGAACGAGATAGCCATTATTGATGGGAAAACTTCCGCTATTGATGGGTACTGCCATGGCTTGATATTGAACGGAGCTGTCCAAATTCTCGATTGCATCGCCTAGCCTTTCCAAAACCAGTTCGTTTTCCACTTCCTGAACAGCTAGTATGTCAGGGGCTTTCATTTGAAAGAGAATATAGGTAGCCAGTTTATTGAGGCGATTGTCAAAATTATCTGTTCCTCTGAAAAAGGTCAAGCAGTTCAAGGAGCCAATACTCACCTCATCCTCTGTTTTATCCCGCACCGCTTGGTCGGCCAAGCCTCCCTCAATATTCAGGGATTGTGGGCGAATGAGATAGCGGCCCTCGTCTTCAAAGAGTAAGCCTGAGGTTTGGATGAGATTCCCTCCAGAGGCTTCTCGTAGTGGTTGCCAGAATTCATTGATGGGTAGAAGGTATAGGAGCTCTGGGTTGTTGTCCCATACTGGCAGGCCATTAATACCAGGAAAGGGAATGCCTGCTTCTCGAAAAATGCGCTGTTCACTAGCTACCAAGGGCAGGCCAAGGCTATTGGCTGGTCCATTGGCCATACCGATGGGAACATCAACCAGCATACCCTCTACACGTTCCATATCTGGTAGATTTTGGCGAATGGGGGAGGGGAAAGATTCATTGAGTTCGACAGCGGGCGGAAGTGCTTGATCGCTGTCCTCCACGCTAATTTGTAAGCCCACATTATCTATGAGGGTTTGTCCGTCTGATTCTCTGACAAAGCCGCTGATACTGACTACATCACCAAGCTCAAGGGTGTGGCTCCCCGAAACAACGATCAAGCCATCTGAGCTTAGGACATTATTATCGCTTCTTTCTTCTGGTGTTTGGATGGCAAAAAAGTCGAAGCCAACATAGGTGACAATATTGCTATTGGTCTGCACTTCTTGATTGCGAAAAGGACTTTGTGCTTCGGTACCCTGTATTTCCCAGATTTCCAATTGCGGTATTTGTGCAGCTAAATGGGACTTGAGGACTACACTTAACAAAAAGAAGCCGAGCAGAAAGCGTATCGTTCTAGCTAAGGGTTTATGCATATTTAAAATTTCGTATTTTGGCGGCTGTAATTAAACAATCTAGGCTGCATTTTATTTCATCTACATGACAAACAGTTCTACTTCCGTTTTTGAAAAAGCGTATAACCCCGTGTTACAGGCTGCGATTGTATTTGGCCTTGGTCTTACTTTCATGGTATTGGCAAAATTAGTGAAATGGACGGGGATTATGAGTCCTAGTGACTTGTTTCCTTGGACAACAGCCGCCTCTTTTATGCTTTTTTTCTCGATGTTCAACAGCATTTTTAGTCTTTCCGCCAAAAATCTCAATCAATACTGGAATCGGTCGATCATCAGTTTTATGGGATTGGCGGTGATGTTGGGTTTGATTGCTTGGTTATTTTCGGCTGTTGCCATTAGTGATGCGGGATCGATGAAGTGGATTTACATTGTTCTTACCCTTGGTTATTTGATCTTTCTATCGATGGTGGGTTTTATCAAACGCATTGTGGAATTTGCGCAACGTGAAGAGTGGAACCAGCCTCGCAAGCGGCGTAAATAATTGTATTTAAAGCTATAGCTGCTAAATGTTCTTACTGAGCGACGACTTTCAGTAAGGGCATCTGTTGTTTGGCAGATCTGATAAGGGCTAGTATTTTAGGTACAGCAAAAAAAAAGGCCAGGTGCAGGCCAAGAGACCAAGTTGAAACAGCCCCTACACTAGCTGATAGCGCTTGATCGACCTGACATTTAAACCTGGCCCAACGGTAGCTGTCGGTTTTACCCGGCAGCTACTTCCTTTCTCTCATTCTTTACATCTTTACTGTATGATGGTATAGCTTTATATTTCGGGCATGGGCATAAAAACTGCCTATGGCCTCCATCATGGAAAGCATAGCTAGAAACAACGGTCAGGCACTGTAGCTCTTTCTGATGCTTCATTGCGCTAATCCATCCTTTTAGTATTACCAGAAAACATTGCTTGATGCAGGAAGGCACCAAGTCAAATAGGGTAGTGATTGGTTAATAATTTAGCTAATACACCTAAGGCTAAGTTATTGTTCAACAATAAACAACCAGGTACAGGCAACCACTACCTTTCTAATCAATCAATATAGTCGTATGGAATTGTTTATACTAGGATTTTAAATGCAGGCAAAGCGCCTGATTTTGCAAATACGGTTTACGGCATTCGTTGTGGACGGGAACGTGAAACGGTCGTTTGGTCTTTCGTGTACGTTAGCTGATCTATTAATTCTTTGTAGTATTCTTTTTTTGTCGCCAAGCGACATTTTTTTGAAACGGTAGCTCAATATAGGGAATGGGGGGGAAATATCCAAATTTGAAATTGGGGCAAATGGTAATAGCATAAATTCTGTTAAGTGAGTCGAGCCTATCACCAGATATGGTGATATTTCAAATTACCTAAATGGGGGATTGTTGGGTGTCCATTTAGTTCTCACCTTTGTAGTATAACCGCTGATTTGAATAGATATTCAAATTCAAACAAAAAACACCCAAGCTTATGAACGGCAGTAAGATAAATATCTGGAAGCAAGATCCGAGTATAGCATACCCCCACATAAGACCTGTTTATTTGCATGGAGATATTAAGGATGGGCCAGAGGATGAGTTTATTGTGAATTGGTTTAAGAATGATCCATCTAATGGATTGGAATATGTAGCGAAGAAAGATAAAGAAGGAAATTTTAACTATAAGGCTAATAAAAGTCCTGGCCCTTTTGATGTTGCTCATGCCTATGCGGTATCGCGAATTGTACTGAATATGTATAGAAGGGCTTTGTATCAAACAGGAGTTTCTCTTAAAGAGGGCGAAAGGGATAAAAATGGTTTGTACAATTTTAGTAAAAGATGGGAAAGTAAACTAAGATTAAATGTATATGCCTTTAATAAAGGTAAGAGCGTATATGTCAATAAATCTCAAAATGTAATTCTTTTTGGGTTTATTAAAAATGGTGACAAGACGATTTATACATGCAGATCATTTGATGTAGTAGCACATGAGACTGGACATGCTGTTTTTTATGCACTACGCAAAGAACATGAAGGCTACGCAAATTTACAAACACGAGTTATCGAAGAAAGCTTCTGTGATTTGACCATTATCCTAGCTTTACTATCGCAATTGGATATGTGTGATACAGTCATCTCTATGTGCCAAATGAACCTATGGAATCCTAATTTTTTATCCCGTATTGCAGAACAATTTGGGAAGCATTGTAAAACAGAACACGGGGAAGCACTTCGATGTATTATCGACGAAGATTACTGTGCACAAATGCGAAAGAAGCCATTGATATTTACAACCATTCACGATCATTCGATCAACTTTACGGGAGCGATTTATGAATTTTTAGTCACGATATTTCAAAGGCAATTAGATCCTCTCAGAGAAAATCCAGCGGAGCGTTTGTTTAAATATGCGAAAAAGGTGACAAGTTGGGTTATTGGGATATTTTATGAAACAGCCATATATCCACAGCTTTCTTACTCAATTCTCGTTGAAGAGATGTTTTCGGATAAGTATAAGCAAAGACTACAATTATCAGAATGGGACTGGGCATACTGGAAAGGAATTATGATCATTATTCTAAGAAAACGAGAGATTGTCCATATTAATGAAATCACCTGCGACCGATTTTCTCCTGATAAACCTACGTAATGAAAGAAATAAATAACAGCTCGATTTTTTTGGTTAAAGATAATCCTAGTATTGATAGCTATAATCTTTTTGTCTCCAATCAAATATTAGGTGATTATTTAATTGAAAAGGATATCGCTTTTGAAGAGCAGTACAAGCCAGCTATGAAACCAGATACTGATGGCGTATTTAGAGATGAGTTAATCTGCTTTGTACAAAGAACGGAAGAGTCTATACCTAATATCCTGGATTTGACTTTTGTTTCTGAGCCTAATCTCAATTTCAATAATCGTCGATTAAAAGTTCGATTATGTTCAAAATTGAAAAATGCAGAGGTTGCTATTATTCAAACTTATGAATTGGGCTATCAAGATTCTTTTGAACAGCGGGCAACTAGCTGGCAGCCAATAAAAACAATTACTACTAAACAAAATAATTACAGCATGAGTGATAATAGAAATTATATTGCCAAAAGTGCAATGACAGAGAATAATGGTATTCAAGGATGTCACCTGAGAGTTAATGGGACATTTGAGGGAAGACCAGTAGGTATGGATTCAGAATACCCGATTAAAGTCATCAAATCAATCGATGAAGATAGTGGGATTCATTATCTGGTAGAGGTTTGGTGCGAAGAAATTATTGTTGATAATCCACCACACGACAGTGTTCTTGAAAAAGATTTTATATTTTGTGAACGTGCTGTTGTAGAAGGCTTCAATTTTAACTATGATTTAATAGTACACATCAAGCAATCTGGTAATAATGGTTGTACTACAATCACTACTTTTGAAAATAATGGTGAATTTCAGGAAATGCCTGTTGAAGACCCCATTGGTGATTGATTAACTCCTGATTCAAGTAGGAGTTTGTAGCTAATTTGTATGAATTATAGCGAAAGATATATTTTTAGATATGGAAAGCCTTTGAGTAAAAGCAGAAATTATTCAAAACCTAATAACCCAATATTCCTTTGGGTCGTTTTATTCTGCTTTTCTCAATTGGCCTTCAGCTATCCCTAT
>JBCBDH010000479.1:0-5317 GCA_038529855.1 Bacteroidota bacterium
GATCACTAGCCTTACCAGAGGGTGCTTTAAATCCCCAAAACTCCACATCCCCTGCAATCCCAAACTGCCAGGTTTTATTGGGCAACATATCTGTCTGCCGCGTCACTTCGTCTCCATTAAAGTCATCTGGGAAGCCCCGCATGATTCGATTGATGGCCCCGTGGTTGAGCGTCCAACCCAAGCCTACCCAGGAAGCTTCTTGGTCCATCGTCACACCAGAGTGATAGGCTAGGTTAAAAGGATAGCCGCCATCAGGGCCAGGCAATTCAAACAGCGGGATATTGTAGACAAAATCGCCAGAAAACAAATCGACCATTTGAGTGGTGCCTACGGGTTCGAAAGCCTCAAATTCGGGTTGGGTAGGCCCAGAGGTGAGGGCGGGAAGCGAAGTGGGAAAAGCAGCCTGAAAAGAAAGAATCAAGACCAAGACATAAGCTACTTTTTGGAAAAAGGCATAGTTGTGCAAAAACATGGACCAGTTATTTTGGCAAAAAAATATTAGTTGACCATAGGCTCTTCACCAGTGATCAATTTGGTTTACTTAAGCAGTGCAGTTAGATTGGCCCTTACCCATTCATACTCACGCATTGGGAAAGTATAAAGGTGGATAAATTCCGCTATTCTCTATTGGATGTGAATGGTTCTAGATCTTTAAGACCCTTAGACTATTCATGCTCTATACATTTTCTTTACTTAGACAATGAGCTAAAATGAACTCATTTTTTCTACTAAGAAAAACTGTTGTTAAAAAACAAGTAAGGTGTTTACTTGGCTTTATAATTTAAAAATACGGGGTAATATTATTTGTGTTTCAAATAACATTAATTAATTATTGATATTAATAATTAATTTTTTTGAAAAAAATTAATTGCCCCCACAAGTTTTTTTTTCCTCTGACATCTAAGCTATAAAGACAGAAAAAAACCCTTTCACAATAAATATATCCATCATGAAACAGTACATCTTGGCCCTCAACAGCTATGCCTTTTTATTAGTGATTAGTCTACTTTCACTTGCCGCTTGTGGTTCGGCAGATGAAGTTATTTTAATGAGTAATAATGAGGTGAATACAACGGCAACTTCAGAAGACTGTGAAAATCAAGTGAGTACTTTTACGATTAATTTAAATCCAAATGATTGTAATGTGGCATTGAGCAATGCTTTGGGTTCGGCCAGTCAGTATGCAGAAGTCCTATCAGGTACAACACGCAGTATTAGCATCAATAGTATTGCCAGTCATATGGTTGGTGAATTTCCCAACTCGGGAAATCCACATAGCATTAATGCCATTACGCAAACCTTTTCTTTACCAACTAATCCCTCCCTTGCCGATCAAATAACCAATGCACAGGGCTATGACACTGGCGTACTCTTCAGTGGGGTTACGGTAGACCCCTACACTGCAGAGTTTTTTCAAACTTCAACAGGTGGTTTTAATCGAGAGTGGAACAGGACCACACTAAGCACGAGCCGCGATTTAGGACTTGATTGTAACAATGCGCATGTACAGCCTAGTGGCAAATATCACTACCATGGAACGCCTAGTGCCTATGTCGCGCAGTTGGGTATCAATGGCACGGAGATGGTCAAGGTAGGCTATGCCGCAGATGGTTTTCCAATTTATTATAAATATGCTTATGCAGAAGATGGGAATAGCATTATTGCCTTGGAGAGTGGCTATCAGATTATTGATGGAGCGCGACCAGGCAATGGGAGTACCGCACCAGGCGGTTGTTATGATGGCACCTATTTCCAGGATTATGAGTACGTGGAAGGCATTTCCTTACTCGACGAATGCAATGGCCGTTTTGGTCGAACGCCTGAAGCCCCCAATGGAGCATACTATTATGTGATTACCGATAATTTTCCTTCTGTGCCTATTTGCTTTGCAGGAACACCAGACGATAGTTTCAGTAAGAGATGAAGGCCACATGGCAGAGGTCCAGGGCCTAGAGGTCGACGCCCTCCCCCTCCTGGGGGTCGTCCTCCTCGGACCTTCCGCTTTTTCCAAACCATTGCGCAATTTTTTAATTTCTAATCTAAACGCTACTTTATGTTTACCTCCATTCGTTCCTTCGCTCTCTTAATGATAGGCATGCACATCGCCATGGGTAGCCTGGCACACAGTCCCAATCAATTCACTTATTACTTTGAACAACAAGAGGACAAGGCTAGCCTCCAGTTACATCTTACCCCCCAGAGTGCAATTGATTTGCTTCTGGAACTTCGACCAGAGCTGGATCAGCAAGCCATTATCAAGCCCAATGATCATGTGGGATTGATCAGCCAATACCTCAATCAAAAAGTGGTAATGAACATTAATGGACAAAGCATAAACTTGGTCTTTCAAGCGGCTAAGTTGGGGCAGCACGATGCCATCATGTGGTTTGAACTGAGCAATTTCCCTGGCAGCTTTGAGGGTTTTGATCTACAAATCAATGCCTTTACTGAACTGTACCGCCAGGTCTGGCAGGAGGTATCTGTACCTCTAGCAGCAGGGCGAAAGCAATGGCTATTGACAGAAAGTCAGCGCTTTTGTCCTGCTGCGCAAGCCATGACCAGCTCGCAAGTGAAAGCAATGGCCATGACTTCCCCCATTCTTGGCTATCCCTTTGGTCTTTTCACTGGTTTGTTTGGTTTGGGGCTTCTGACTTGGTTGGGCTATCGCGAGCGCAAGGCTTTTCTGGCGATGGCTAGGCATGGTTATTTTTAACCCATTACCTACCTTCTAAAGCCTTACTTACTTTACTCCATACTGTTGTGAAAAACTGTTCAAGTATCCACCTCTGTGTTTTCGCTGCGCGCGCTGTGGTAAAGGCCATAGCTTTTACGCCTTAGTTTACTTTGGTGTAATGTCCAAGCCTTAGTTCGGGTAGGGCGAGGGCTTAAACGCGCAGTGATTCGCAGGGGGGCTTGATTAAAATCCTGCCGCTCTTTTAAAATAGCCTCTACATTTTATTTACCTTGGTGAACTGGACAAACCCAAATTATGATAGGTAGATTAATGAGGCAGACTTATCCCATTCCCCCCTCTGGTGTCGAGGGGATTTTGGTTTCGCTGGGGCTGAGTTTATTTGTCGCTTTTTTTCTTTTATTTTTTCGGCCTTTTGACCTCAATAGCTTGCCCTATTCAGTATTAGAAATTCTATTTTTTGGGGTGATTGCCTTTGTCGTTTTTGTTACTGGACACAGCGTACTTCCCTTCTTTTTCCCCAATATCTATGATGAGCGCAAATGGACGGTCTTTCATCAGATCCTCTTTTACCTGCTTATTTCCTTCGTCATCGCAACGTTCAATGGCCTTTACATTAATTACATCAATTCTCTGGACTTTAGTTGGGAGAATTATTGGTTCATCATCACCCGAACGGTCATGGTTGGGGCTATTCCCATTACCTTGTACGTTCTTTTATCCTTCAACTGGAAGTATTCCAGAATGCTCCAAAAGGCAGATGAACTCAACCAAAATATCAAAACCAAGATAGCACAAGCTCCGCCTCCAGTACAAATCATCCAAACCAATTTAAAAAATGAAACCTTTAGCCTTACTGAGCAGGATTTTCTCTTTGCTAAGGCCGATGGGAATTATATCGAAATTCATCAACTTCAACAAAAACCAGAGGTTCACCGCCTCAATCTAGCTGATTTGGAGGCGCAACTGACCAATCCATATATGCTTCGATGCCATCGTTCCTACCTGGTCAATACAAAAAAAGTAATCAAAGTCACTGGCAATGCACAAGGACTCAAGCTTTGGTTGGAAGAAGAAGCCTTATTTGTCCCCGTATCCAGGCGATATATTGGTCCAATCAAAAAGTTATTTGAGAAGGGCACTCCTGCTACTTAAACCACGGGGTTTGTCCGTTAAAACATCGCTTTGTCATTCACCCCAAAAGCTTGTTGCTCAGCACTTTTTCTGATTTTCTCAAAAAAATTGGAGGAAATTGATGAGTATGAAACGAAAAAATCTACTCATCAGCTTCTTGCTCATTGGCGCCCTTTCCATGATGATCATGAGCTTTCGCTACTTTGTAGAAGATAATGCGGGCATTCTGAATGGTAAAGTCATCAAAGAGCAGCTTTGGTACAAGATCACTTTTTTGATCCATATAGCCATGGGAATCCTCGCTATAGCTACTGGCCCCATCCAATTTATTGATCCCATTCTGAGGAGAGCGCCTTGGCTGCATAAAATCATTGGCTATGGCTATTCGCTAGGGGTGCTACTATCTGGCTGCTCAGGGCTTATCATCGCTCAATATGCAATGGGAGGAATCATCACCAGTGTGGGCTTTTCCAGCCTAGCAATTATTTGGTTGGGGAGCTTATTCATGGCTTTAAAAAATATCCTACAAGGAAAGGTCGCTGCACATAAAGCTTGGATGACCATCAATTATGCCCTTACTTTTTCCTCGATTACGCAGCGAACGATACTCTTATTTGCTTTTATACCCAGCTTTTCTTTTATCGTGGTTTACCAAATATCAGCTTGGTTGTGCTGGCTATTCAATATTGGAGTAGCTTGTTATATCATCAGTAGAGACCAGCCATGGATGCAAAAAGTGTAAAAGGGGATTGGGAGCTATAAAGAAGACCAGAACAAATAAAAAAAGCGGAACCCCCTAGGATTCCGCTTCCCTACAAACCACTGGGCTCCCGGGCCAAATGGTTCAGACTAAACTAAGTTTTATTCATTTACTTAACAACCATCATCTGGCGTGCCAAATTCTGACCGTCTGCTTCGATAGCGTAGAAGTAAATACCTGCACTCAAGCGACCAGCATTGTAATCAACTGTTCCTGCACCTGGATCCAAAGCGATAGTTTCGATAACGCTACCATTGGCATCATAAACAACGAGGCGAGCATTATTCATAGAAGCGGGAATAGTGTAGTCGATAGTAGTCATTCCCTTGAAAGGATTAGGACGGTTCTGACCAAGGCTTACAGTAGTGTCTTCGTCATCCTTAGCTTCTGCTGCTCCAGCGCGAGCACCAGCACCAGTGATTTCTTCCAATACAAGTATGCGGCTCTCCAAGTTACGGATGGTTTCCTGCTGAGACTTCATTCCTTCAATCAAGATAGGAACGATCATATCGTAGTTCATCACGACAAAGTCGTCGATATTACCTTCCTCGTTAAAGGTCTTCTGTACTGCTTCAGGAACGATACGCTGAACATCTTCTGCGATGAAACCATAGTGACGTCCTGTCTTAAAGTTCTTGGTAGGATTACCATCGATGTCATACTTGTAAGTTACCCCTTTCAAACGCATAACCAAACCCATTGGATTGGAGATATCCTGAATGTCTGTCTTG
>JBCBDH010000480.1:0-5316 GCA_038529855.1 Bacteroidota bacterium
TATTTCCCCTTTCCCAAATAACAGCGCTACCAGCACTACTGAATCAATATCCTCAGCTTATTGGGCTAAATGTGACGATTCCCTATAAGGAGCAGGTTTTGGCCTATTTGGATGAAATAGACGAACAAGCCCAGGCGGTGGGAGCAGTCAATACCGTTCGAATACGCGATGGACGACTCAAAGGCTATAATACGGATGTATACGGATTTGAGCATTCGCTAAGGGCAATGATTGATCAGTCGAAGTATCCTACACCTCGTGCGGCCCTAGTTTTAGGTACTGGTGGGGCAGCCAAAGCGGTTTTATTTGTCTTGGCGCAAATGGGTATTGAAGTAACAAGTGTTTCCAGAACGGCGACAAAGGGAGATTTGACTTATGATCAATTGACCGCTAGTCACATCCAAGCGCATCAGCTCATCGTGAATACCACACCTTTGGGAATGTCCCCCCATCAAGATACTTTTCCCATTTTACCATATAGTGACATAGGGGAAGAACATTTCCTATACGAACTGGTTTATAATCCAGAAAAAACTGTATTTTTGATTAAAGGGGAAAAACAGGGCGCGGCGATTTTAAATGGATTGCCGATGCTGCATTTGCAAGCCGAACGCGCCTGGAGTATTTGGCAAGTTTAGCCCTTAAGGTAAACTACGAGAAAATGCTTGATTTAACTAAAGAAAATAAGCAAACGTCCACTGGACCAGTTGTCGATTTTTCCAATACGGAAATTGCTTTCCATAACAAAACCGATATCGAACTGCGCAAAGCAGCACTCATTTTCGGTCTGATGAATAAGGCCTGGCTGGTAGATGCAGGTTCGAAAATGGGATTGCTGGCCCTCAGAATGCGCCTTCCCTTTGTCCAATCCATTATCAAGTCTACTATTTTTGAACAATTTGTAGGAGGTACTACCTTATTGGAGTGCCAAGGTACTATTGATAAGCTTTCTGAATCTAACTCCCTGACGATACTCGACTACGGCGCAGAGGCCAAGGTAACTAAGGCCGATTTTAATAATACGATGAATGAAACCATTCGTGCGATTGAGTTTGCAGCGATTAATGATAGCGTGCCAGTGGTGAGTACCAAAATTTCAGGTTTAGCCAGTTTTGCTTTGTTGGAAAGTATCCAAGAAGGCGTTTCTTTTAATCGAAAAACCCGTGCTGAATACAAGAATGTACTCAAACGCTTGGATTCCATCTGCTATGTCGCCAGTGAGAAAAGAGTGGGGGTCTTCTTTGATGCCGAAGAAAGTTGGATACAAGATACCATTGACCATATGGTCGAAATCATGATGAAGCGCTACAATCGCGAACGCGTCATTGTTTATAACACCTTTCAGCTCTATCGCCATGATCGCCTACAGTTTTTAATGGACGCTTACTCTAAAGCTAAAGAGCAGGGCTATTTATTGGGGGCCAAATTGGTTCGTGGTGCCTATATGGAAAAAGAGCGGGAAAGGGCCAGTAATCGGGGCTATGCCTCGCCCATACAAGAAAGCAAAGCGGCGACTGATGATGCTTATAACATGGCCGTTCGCTTCTGTGTAGATCATTATGAAGAAATTGCCTCCTGTAATGCTACTCATAATATGGATAGCTGTTTGCTACAGGCCGAACTAATCGCTAAGAAAAAAATACCTCGGGATCATCCTCATCTCAACTTTTGCCAATTGTACGGCATGAGTGATCAGATTACCTTCAATCTGGCCAGTGCCGGTTATAATGTTGCTAAATATGTGCCTTATGGTCAGGTGCAAGAAGTCATTCCTTACCTCATTCGCCGTGCGCAGGAAAATTCTGCGGTCACAGGGGATATGAGTCGGGAGTACAAACTGATCAGAAAGGAGATGAAACGCAGAGGAATGTCTTAGTCTATCTCCCCAAATTTTTCCAAGGGAATATCATCAATTGGATTCTTTTGAGTATATTTCATTTGAATGATGATCCTCCAATTCATACATTTTGGAGGAAATAATCAAGGTTTATATCAACAACAACCTTCCCATTTACATTTATAGTTTCTAAATAAACATCAAACTTAGGAAATGAAAATAGGCGTTCCTAAAGAATCAAACGACTATCGCGTAGCACTCGTACCTGCTACCATCGAAAAACTAAAAGCTCTTGGGCTCGAAATCCTCATCGAAAAAGATGCTGGCCTAGCCGCTTCTTTTCCAGATGAAGCTTACCAAAACTTAGCAACAATCGTCGACCGCGAAACCCTGCTGAAAAGTGCTGATCTTCTGGCGAGTATTCACCCACTTGGCGCAGACGAGCGAGCTAAACTTCAAAAGGAGTGTATCATGGTCTCTTTATTCCAGTCCTACGTCGATCCCTCCATCATTGGGACGCTCCGAGGGGAAGGACGGATGGCCTTTAGTATGGATATGATCCCACGAACCACCCTGGCGCAATCCATGGATGTGCTTTCTTCAATGGCTTCTGTAGCTGGTTATCGAGCAGTACTGACGGCTTGTATGCACCTACCGCGTTATTTCCCAATGATGATTACCGCAGCGGGGAGTATTCGACCTGCTAAGGTATTGATATTGGGAGCAGGGGTAGCTGGTTTACAGGCGATTGCAACGGCTCGACGCCTGGGGGCTATGGTGGAGGCTTCGGATGTGAGGACGGCAGCTAAAGAGGAAGTAGAAAGTCTGGGGGCGAAGTTTGTGGAAGTGGAAGGGGCGACTGACGATACTTCGGCAGGAGGTTATGCTGTGAAGCAGAGTGCAGAATTTCTCAAACGCCAGCAGGAAGAGGTGCAACGTCGTGCAGCCAAAGCGGATGTGGTTATTACTACTGCACAGGTTCGAGGAAGCAAAGCGCCTGTACTATTGCCCAAGACAACGGTTGATCAAATGAAACCTGGCTCTGTGATTGTAGATTTGGCGGCCTCTCAAGGAGGAAACTGTGAGTTGACCCAGGATAATGCCGTTATTCAACACAATGGGGTGACCATCGTTGGTGATTCTAATCTACCAGCAGGGATGCCACAAGATGCTAGTTTGCTCTTTGGAAATAATCTCCTCAATTTTTTAAAACTCATCGTTGCTGATGGGGCCTTAAAAATAGATTTGGCCCACGAAATTGTCGGTTCTGCTTGTATCACTGCAACGGAAGAAGAGAAAGCGGCAGCGGCGGAAACGGCTACGGCCTCCTAAGCCTCCTTTTCAGCATTTAATGAACACTAACTATATGGAAACCTTCATTCAATTTTTTGATGATCACCTGATCTTGATTTACCTACTGCTCTTTACCATTATTTTGGGCTTTGAGGTCATCTCTAAGGTACCTACGGTGCTGCATACGCCACTTATGTCGGGAGCGAATGCGATTAGTGGCGTCGTCATTATTGGCGCCATATTGCTCATTCGCCAAGCCGACCCACAGGACTATCTGACCTTGGGGCTGGGAACGCTGGGCGTGATTCTAGGTATGGTCAATGTCGTCGGCGGGTATGCCGTGACAGATCGCATGCTCGAAATGTTTAAAAAGAAAAAGGCTAAATCATGACTTTACAAGCACTCATTAATTTATTCTATTTGGTTGGAGCATTGGCCTTTGTATGGGGGCTGCGCCAATTGAGTTCTCCCGATACAGCGAGAAAGGGAAATATGTTGGCGGCCTTTGGTATGGGGCTGGCTATAATTGCGACTTTAATCCAACCTATTGCAGGGGCTTCTAATAATTATGTATGGATTGGCGGTGGGATGCTGGTTGGTGGGGTCATTGGAATGGTGTCTGCCAAGCGTATTCAAATGACGGCTATGCCGCAAATGGTGTCTATTTTTAATGGTTTGGGAGGAGCTTGTGCGATGGTATTGGCTATGGTGGAGATGGTCCATTATTACGATGGCTCTGCGGTGATGAATCAAGGGCAATTGGCCATTGTCTTGTTTGCCTTATTAATTGGAGCGATCTCCTTTACGGGAAGTTTGTTGGCATTTGCCAAATTAGAAGGTTTGATTTGGGATAGTCAGGTGACTTTGCCTAAACACAATATCATCAATATCGTATTATTGATCGCGACTTTGGCGCTATGTGTATACCTCTATTGGAGCGGTGTGGCAGCAGGGATGACCTTAGCGCTGGTTTTTATGATCTTATCTTTGGTCTATGGCTTTTCCTTTGTGGCTCCAATAGGTGGGGCAGATATGCCCGTGGTTATTTCTCTACTCAACTCTTTTACAGGACTTTCCGCAGCAGCGGCTGGTTTGATCTATGACAATCAGTTGATGTTGGTTGGTGGGATATTGGTGGGTGCATCAGGGACGATTTTGACGGTTTTGATGTGTGAAGCCATGAATCGCTCTTTGTTGAATGTATTGATTGGTGGTTTTGGGGGCGGTGGCGGTAGCGCCAAGGCGGCAGACGGTGATCAAGTAGCCAAAGAGGTCAATATTTCGGATGCTTCTATTGAATTGTTCTATTCCCAATCTGTGATGATTGTGCCAGGATATGGTTTGGCTGTGGCGCAGGCGCAAAAGGTGACTAAGGAACTAGATGATCTCTTAGAAGGGAATGGTGTAGAGGTGCGTTATGCGATTCATCCTGTGGCAGGCCGCATGCCAGGGCATATGAACGTTCTTTTAGCGGAAGCTGACGTTCCTTATCCAAAACTGCTCGATCTGGATGATGCCAATGATGCATTGCCAAATACGGATGTAGTAGTGGTGGTAGGGGCCAATGATGTGGTTAATCCAGCGGCTAATGACGATCCTGGAAGTCCGATTTATGGTATGCCAGTGCTCAATGTTTGGGAAGCCAAGCGCATTATTATTCTCAAAAGAAGTATGCGTCCTGGTTATGCTGGTATTCAAAATCAACTCTTTTTCCACGAAAAATCGCGAATGTTGTTTGGCGATGCTAAGGATTCGATTCAAAAGCTGGTTAGCGAAGTAAAGGGACTTTAGTGCTTTTAACGTATCTTTAACGCCAGAGCGAACTTTTTAAGCAATAAATGCCCCCATAAAGCAATTTATATGGTGGTATTTTATCATCCAACACACACTAGTAGGCTACTTCTGGTAGGTCTAAGGAATATTTCTGGATTAGAACATCAAGACAACCCATTGTTCGGTCAGAGCCGGTTTCCCGTGAACACCCTCGAATTATTGATAGCTGGGAAGATTGACTTTTGAGCTCATGAATGCCAGTTTATTACAAAACGGAAATAAACAAGACTCCCCGATAATGAGAGTATTCCAAAACCGCGTTCTAAACGCCACAAGACAGCGACTATTATTCTATTTTTACCTGATATTTTTTCCTGCGATGGCCTATTCACAGGCCAACATCCAACTGACCG
>JBCBDH010000481.1:0-5314 GCA_038529855.1 Bacteroidota bacterium
CACATTCAATAGCTATTTGCAGCTCTTCCAAAGCTTCTGCTTCGCTGTGATAATGCTTACTGCTACTCATTACAATTCTCCAAGTGGTAATAAAAAACAAGCGCTCGCACTACGAAATTTGCTTAAAGAACAAAATACTTATTTGGGTAGTAAGATTCCTGCTTATGAGCCTTTGGGCGAAGTCCCAACTGATCTAATCAGCCAGGAAACCATTGGGCAGTTGGAAGGGCTAAGTTCTTGTATTTCGAGAACGGAATTTGGCGAACTATACCTTAGCACTTTAGAAAATCTGATACAATCTTCACCAGATCCACAGACCAGCTATCAATTTTATACCCAACTATGTGGTATCATCAGTCAAGCTGCCGATGTTTTAACACAGGAATGCGAACAACTGAGAGCAGCGCAAGCCAGTCAAATGGACCAGTGCGATGCCTTGCAGGAGTGCGTCAATAACATCAGCCTCTTTATTGAATTATTGGGTGGAGAATACCAGCGGCCAGCTGAGCCTTGGCGATGCAGTACTTTACTCCATGAGGTCTGCTGGATAACCCTGGAAGATTGGGAAGTCAACATCCACATTCCCACTCAACAAGCCATACAGGAAGACTACCAGGCAACCAGAGACGCCATACAAAAAATGTTGGCTCCGATTTGGCGACCAGACACCCAATATGTGATGCACTTAAAAGTAGCTGATCGGGTAGATGGTGCTAGTTCGCCTGATGAATTTGATTATTATTTTGGCTTTAAGACCGTTGGACCATTGGGTTACTTCCATAAAGATCCACAAGTGGACTATGTACCCAGTGGCGATAATCCCGATCAATATGCACTGACAAGCTTACGTGCCTACATCGACTACAAAAAGTCTTATCCCAATGCCGATGGCAATTTGGTCAATGCCAAACCCCTATTGTACAAAGACACGCGTTTGCTACTATTCTATACCAAACGCTATGCTTATCACCTACTGGCAGATTGGCCGAGCTACAAAGGACTACCTGCTCTGACTGGTGATTTGAAGGTGGTGATCAAAGACCCTATTGAAGATGTAACCCTGGACAATCCTCCTCCTCCTAATACCAGTTCTACTGCCATCCCACAAACGGTGGAACAGTGGGAAAGAGATGATGATCCTCGGATGCCTGCCGATATTCGTGCGCTGCGCAATTTGAGTTATCATGGTGGAAATTGTCTATTGTCTGGTGGAGATTTGATTGTACCAGCAAGCGTCAATTTAGTCGTCACACCTAATTACCTCAAACCCCTCAAGCTGTATACTGCGATTTTCCTCAATCGCTACCAGGGAGGATCGGAAGAGGTACACCGCTATGCTTTCCAGACCTCTCGTTATGGCGATTTCCCAGAGCAGATCAATAGCTATCTGCTGGATGATGGAGAAGGCCATCAGCGAGAAGCCGTATTTCCGGTAGAGGTCGATTTGAGTTCAAGTGTCGTCGATGATGTGTTTGACTTGGTCACTCAGCAAGCTTCGGCTAATACGGGACCATTGGCCGTGCGCTACACTGATCCATTTGATCGCTTGCTAGAGGGCTTACTAAAAATCACGCCTTTAGACCCACCAATGGGTACGGAATTTAACATCGTTCGCAATAGCCAAACCAATACCATAATCGGCATTTGGATTCGCAATCCCGAGCCATTTAATGATCCCAAAATTCCGAGTAGTGAGCTCATGCGAACAATGGCTGTGATGAATGGCAGCAGTGTCAACAACAGCTATCACCGACTGTATGCCAAGGATGCTTCACAGGTCTTTATCATGCATCAGTCCAAGACCATTACAGCGAGCAATCTCGATTTTCGCTTTATTTATTTGGAATGGGACGGTAGTGCTTATATCGACAAGAGCACCGTCAATATTAACAACCTCAATCTGTAAACCAAGACAAGTACCAAGATCATGAGTATTCAAATCATAGGCACTACTTTCTACCAATCCCCTTTTCTTTATCTGCAATCTGCGGGATCGACCGGTGCAGACGGGAGTACCGCAGGCGTTCATCTGCGCTGGCACCTGCTCCGCAATTTGGGAGATCAACATTTACCAAAAGGAAACTATCCAGCCACTCCAGTGAATTTCAATAAGCCAGACGACTTTGTGGAGATTTATCGCGTTCCTTATAATCAGCGATTTTACGTTACCATCAATTTAGGGGTGCATACTCCAGACAATGTCTT
The DNA here is from genome assembly GCA_038529855.1 of Bacteroidota bacterium. Lineage (GTDB taxonomy): Bacteria > Bacteroidota > Bacteroidia > Chitinophagales > Saprospiraceae > JBCBDH01. Next base: position 2,206 of record JBCBDH010000481.1, read on the forward strand.
TGACAGTGATCAACTTTGGGTTTTTAATGATCCTGCTATTGGCAAGGTAGTTTACTTTTATTTTCGCGAAGCAGGGGCCTACACCAATGCCCGTGCTGCATTTGACCCTCAGGTTAATCCATTGGGTTTTATGCAGGCATATGGCCCTGAGCAAATTGATATCGAAGTAAAAGACGATCTTTTCTTTGCGGCTGAAATTTATCCAGCAATCACCGGAAATGGTCAGCTATTGGTGGAGGGAGTTTCTGTACAAGAGCATCTGCCTTTAAGTGATCGCTTCGTTTCCTGTCGAAAAGTATTCAGGGAGGACGAAATCTGTACTGGTGGAGGAACAGGAGGTAGTGGAAGTCAAGGTGAAAATTTATTGCAAAATCCAGGTTTTGAAGAAGGGGAATCCGGCTATACCTCTCAATACAATCTCGATCAGACGACTGAACCAGGAAATTACTCCTTAGTCTTTAATGCTGGAGAAGTTAGTCCCATCTGGCAGGGCCAGGCCCGTTCTGGGGAGCTCTTCATGGCCGTCAGCAGTATACAAAGCCCTGAACCCTTTGTTTGGCAGCAAGAGGTAGAAATCCAGCCAGGCGAATGCTACTGCTTTTCGGGTTATATAATGACCTTGAATCAGCGGGCTCCTGCCCGCTTAGAAATTCGCTTTTCAGTGGGGGGACAGATCGTAGGTCAACATTTTGTAGATGCTCCAGTGGCGGTAGGCCAATGGCAGTTTTTTGAATGTCAAATCTGTGAGGTAGATAGTTCATTTATCAGCATCAGCATCTATAGCTTACTTGATATTGATTTTGGTAATGACTTTGGTTTGGATGATTTATACTTTGGAGAATGTAGTGGAACGGGGGAAGACCTGGGTTGCCATGGACGCTTGGTTTCTGAAAATATGCAGATGATTCGCTTCCGCCCGATCGACACCCATTTACAGGCGATTCGACTGGAGTGCTATCAGGATTTTACCGATGGTATGCTTCAACAAAATGCTTGGCAATCGTTGGGTAATTTTGCACTGACAGATGATGATGGTCTTGCTTTTTCTCGTTTGGATAATTCCGTTTATAACGTTCATAATTCCTGGCAAAAGTTCAATCATGGCGCTACGGTCAACACCAGCAATTATCAAGACCGTTGGAGTCGGCCAGGTGGTACCAAAAGTGGCGTCCTGGAATATTTATCTTTGAGTGATAGTGCGGGTAATCCACAAGCCTTGACCACTTTGTCAGAAGACGGCGCCCCAGCTAATACCCTCGAGGTGAGTTATCTAAGCATGCTGCAGTTGGCTGGCCTAGATTATCACAATGCCCGAATGCTGGGGCTGGCTACGATGGATACGACCCAGTCTACGCCAGAAGAAGCCTACATGTATTTAGCAGTTTATCGCACCTTTGCTCCGCTTGATATCAGCGTATCTACTCCAGAAGCAACCCATTTTTATCTGACCTTACCCACTGCCCGCCAGAACCAGCGCTTACCAGTAAGTCCAAACCTACTGCCGCCTACTTTTGGTCTTTTTGTCAATAATGGCAGCAATGAAGGGCGAAATATTCTCGGTCCCGATGGCTATACCCCTGATGGGCAGACGCGCTATGTCAACTTTCATTTATCAGAGCAAGATGATAATCCCATACCAATGGGTCCATTTTTTGTACCCAGTACGGAATTTTGTTCCTCTGAGCAGACAGACAGTCTTTTTGTAGGTTTGGAATATCGAATGGATGCCGAAGCCCAATGGCGACAACCTGAATTATCCCGTGATCCCAATTACAAAGATGCTTCCATTAATCAGCATCCTGAGACCCAAGCCATTGTGAATCCGAATGATGAGGATACCCGAATTTTTGTCCATCAACAAAGTCAGAGTGGTACCCATCGCTACACGACTTATGGCATCAATATTTTTTCCAGGGCCTCTGATCTGAGTCCCATCATCCGCAATGTCATTACGACTATTCAACCGGCCAATACCCTGATTCCTCCTGCTAATTTTCAGGTGCACCTCATTCAAGCAGAGAATCCAAGGATATTGACGACTGCTGCTGAGCAGGCCTTACTAGCAGCCATTAGTGGTAGCGACAAGACATTGGTTCGTGTAACCTTTAACTACTATCACACCCATGACATCACCTATGCCTTTGGTGATAGGGTGGAATTTTTATTCCGCGAAGATGCACCAATGAATGTGACAGGAGCGATAAAGTCTGTGACACCAGTTAGTGGCAATACAATGCTATCCGAAATCCGTACTAAAAGCTATACCCAACATAGTCAACAAGACCCAAGTGATCCACCAGTAACGATTATGCCCAGCCTGATGACCGCAGATATGCCGCGCTTTGAGGGAGGGGTGTTGACAACAACTGGCCAAAGATTTATCATCGACTCCATTCAGGCGTCAACAGTCGTTGGAGAAGGCCCTATTTTTACCGTTATCAATGTCATTGACTACGAAGTGCAGAATGATGGTGTTGGCGGTTTGGTAAACGCGGAAACGATTATTGCGCCAAGCATTGTAGATGATGGTATTTTCATGGCCATTGAAAATATGGCTGATGCGGGCAGTTGGGGTGGTAATAACCCACTGAGCAAACAAGTACAAATTGGGGATAGTACCTGGACCAATCAGACTGAGAGCATCATTCAGGATGGGGAAACCACTGACTTTGATCTAAGGGGTGTATGGGATCAGGCAGATATCATTGATTTGCCAGATGTTAATTCTGGGCTTTCCATTGGCGTATATGCCATCGAATTCCAAAACTATATCCTCAATAATCATCCACAGCATCTTGATCCTGACCCAGTCAATTGGTATAAGGGAGTGCTGCGAACGACTACGGTAGCCGACCCTACAGGTCCTAAGAAAATACTAGAGGTGATGAAGATCGAGCATTTAGGGGATGGACAAAAGTTGCGTTTGGTTGTTTATGATCCACAATTCCCCAATGATGTGATCCAAACGGGGAATGGTATTCAGGTCAATTATTATCCAGGCTATCGGGTCTATCTCTACGAAGATGCACCCAAGGATTTTATGGATGATAATATGCTACCCGCTCCTGGTGATGGCTTTAAACAAACCTTTATGGGCGCCCGTTCATTG
>JBCBDH010000482.1:0-5299 GCA_038529855.1 Bacteroidota bacterium
TAATAAAAAACCCGCTAGCGATCAGCTCTTTCAACACATCAAAAAATACATCAAAGAAAAACCTGAGGCCGTTCGCGCCGATACTGGTATTTTCCAATTCCACATCACTGGCGACAAAGCCATCTACTGGAAACTGGATTTCAACAAACATCCAGGCCAGGTGAGAAAGGGTAAGGCCGCCAATCCTGATGTCACTTTTACCATTCAGGAAAACCACCTTATGCGCATTGCCAAAGGCAGCCTGGATATTCAAACCGCTTTTGTACAGGGGCGTTTGAAGGTAAAGGGAGATATGGGTAAGGCGATGTTTATGGGTAAGTTTTTGTCGAAAGTGCCTAAATTGACTTAGCCTGATAGCTACTACGGGAAGCTAAATAGTTTTTTGGTATATTCAATGATCAAATGACCAAATTAGCGCTCCTATGACTTCCAGAAGAAAATTCTTGCAAAGTGCCGCTCAAACAGGATTGGGTATGGCCACTGGTTTAATTCTACCAGCTCCCCTATTGGCTCAAAAACTCAAAGTAGCCCCTAGCGATCAATTGCGTTTTGGCGTCATTGGTTGTAAAGGGATGGGATTTAGCAATGCTCGCTCTTTGCTGAAGATTCCAGCAACCAGATGTGTAGCACTTTGCGATGTGGATCAACAGGTATTGGACCAACGCAGCAAGGATTTGATGGAGATGGGCCAGGATAAGCCCTTGATCTATGGCGACTATCGAAAAATGCTCGAAAACAAGGAGTTGGACTTTGTCGTCATTGGTACACCCGATCATTGGCATTGTTTGCAGATGGTAGATGCCTTGGAGGCAGACAAGCACGTTTATGTGGAAAAGCCTTTGGCCAATTCCATCCAGGAATGCGACATCATGCTCCGCGCAGAACAATATCACAAAAAGACGGTACAGGTAGGGATGTGGCAGCGCAGTGGGCAGCACTGGCAAGAGGCTATGGCCTTTGTGCATGCTGGCCATTTGGGAAAGATCAGGACGGTCAAAACCTGGGCTTATCAGGGCTGGATGAATCCCGTACCTATCCATAGCAATGAGGCTGCCCCCAAAGGGGTGAATTATGACCTATGGCTAGGACCTGCTCCACAAAAACCCTTCAACAAAAATCGCTTTCATTTTAACTTCCGCTGGTTTTGGGATTATGCAGGTGGTCTGATGACGGATTGGGGCGTACACATTATTGATTTTGCGCTCTACGGTATGAAGGCCAGCTATCCTAAATCCGTGATGGCAAGCGGAGGAAAATTTGCCTATCCCAATGATGCCTCAGAAACACCAGATACGCTTACCGCTGTTTATGAATTTGACGATTTTACGATGATCTGGGAGCATGCGACGGGGATAGATTTGGGGCCTTATGGTAGAAATCACGGTGTCGCCTTTATTGGTAATAAGGGGACGCTTGTCGTGGACCGTCAGGGTTGGGAAGTGATGGCAGAGGAGGATTGGAATGAGGAAGAAAAGCGACAGGTGCCTAAAATGGCGGTTCCTGAAAAGAAGGAAAGAGCGGGTAGCGATTTGGACCAACACACGCTCAATTTTGTAGATGGTATGAAAACAGGGCAGCGTCCCAACAGCAGTGTGGATATTGCTCACCTAACGGCAGTCGTGGCGCATATGGGCAATATTGCTTTTAAAACAGGCCGTAAGGTCTACTGGGATCAAGCCAAATCTATGTTTATCGATGATCAAATGGCGAATAATCTTTGCAAGGTTACTTATCGCCAACCCTGGAATTTACCTAAATACTAATACACTAATTAATCTTTTTTCGCTTTCAAAGTCCACAACTTGACTTTGCCTTCTCGATCACCTGTTAGTACATAGCGATCATCAGGGGAAAAAATGGCGTGGGTGAGGTAATTGCGATGTCCGCTGAAGGTACGCAAAGCTTCCCCCGTTTCTATTGACCAAAGGATGGCTCGGTCATCTCCAGAGGCCGTGAGCAAATGGCGACTGTCATTAGAGAAGCACACATTCAAAACATCGTATTCATGTCCCTCAAAAGTTTGCAGGACTTGTCCTTTGAGTGTCCAGACTTTAGCCGTATTGTCTCGACTTGCGGTGGCCAGAGAACGACCATCAGGAGAAAAACTTACCCCATGTACTTTGGAAGTATGGCCTTTTAAAGTCTTTAGCAAATTGCCAGAGGCATCCCAAAGTTTTGCGGTACCATCGCTACTGCCTGTCAACATATATTCTCCACGGGGAGAAAAGGCAACTGCATTGACCACGTCTTCATGGTCCAATTTCACCATTATACTATCGGCCTTGACATCCCATAATGCCGCCTTTTTCTCATAATAACCAATGAGTACGCGATTGGGATCAAGGGGGTGAAAAACTACATCTTTGACAAGAAGGGATTCCCCTTTTCTTTTAGCCAATGGCATCCCCGTAATATCCCAATAAGAAACGGAATTGTCTTGGGCAAAACCCAAAATCTTATGTCCATCTGCACTGATGGATATATTTTCAAAAGGCGACTGCGGTTTATTCATCCCCCGCAACCACTCGCCATTGATCGAACACATTCCCAAACCACCATCTCCATCGGCAATCAAAAAAGACTGACCATCAGGGCTAAAGCTCATCGCCGTAATGCGATTGGGAAATTGAAAGCTTGTCACAGGCTCCGTATAGTGGGTAAATAGGGCTAAGAAGAAACAGGTAAGCAGAATAGGCATTTGCCAGGTCCAGGCTCGAAAACGCCAGAACAAGCCTTCTTTTTCCTGCACAAAACGACGAAAGCGATTGGATAATACGGCATCCAAAGACTGATGGCGCTCCTCCAAATATTTGATCAACATCGCATCCTTTTCCTCCTTTCCATGCATCAACTGCTCTAATTCCAATTCGAGCTGTCGTCTTCTCACCCAGGTGGGATCTTGCAGCAGCTCATTGAGGATGACTTCGATGCGATGTCCTTCCCAAGCTATACTTCCTGGAGGGGGTAGATTTTCTTCTAAGTTTAACACGCCCTCCCATTCTTGCCGCAATTGAAAAAGCCAATCTGGATACTTTTTCTCCAACCAATCTATCAGTATTCTACGAATCTCTTCTGGCATCTTTCCCGCTGCAAACCAAGGCAACCGCAATAGCTGAAACAGGTGATTCATCGACAAATAATTGCGATCCTGGGTACTGAGTAGCTTTCCCATATGCAAGGTCCAATTCCAAAACAGCAGAGGGGGAATTGCACAGGCGGCCGTCCAGCGCATCAATATATCCACATCTCCCCCAGATGGATTGTCCAGGAAGGCTGATTTCAGATGAGCAATCAAATCAGCAGCTGTCATATCTTCCGCTATCTGGATGGGAGCATATCGAAGTTGATCGCTTTTGGCCTGTTCTATTTTGGTGTAATCCAATGTTTCAATTGACTCCAATGCCTCTACCAATAGGGAAAGCCCATAAGGAGTGCAAGGAAGCAGTCGGAAATGTTTTGCTAAAGTTTGCTCTCTGGCATCCCATTCGCTAGCCAACCTAGGACTTAGGAGGAGCTTTTGGCGCCAAGGGCTGAGTAAGCTTGCCCATTCCGTCAATTCCCCCGTCTCCTGATCCAATAGCTCATGTCCATCTCCGCAATAGATCAAATAATTATCTTGAAAGGTATGAGCGAGCTTTGTCAATGGAATGGGCTTGTCGTGGGCATCGCTTTGGCAGCGACGAGGATCTTTTTCAAAGAAATAATAATCGATGGGCGCTGTACTATTTTTGAGCTGTTCGATAAAGTCTGTAAGCAGCTTGGCGCGATGATCATTTTTAAAGCTGCGGTCTATCAAAGCCAAGTACTGTCGGCCTTGTTTGACTTGCAGGTATTGGACGTCAATGGCACCCGCTTGTCTTACACTGGCCTGAACCGTTTTCTGAACATCTAGTTTTCTGGATTCAAATTGGTCTCTTTGCAACATTTCTCGCAGGGATTTAATAAAGACGGCACCCAAATCCAATTCAGGCAGGGAAGGTATGCGAATAGTCCAAGCAGAAGGTGCGGTTCTTTCGCCCTGATGTTCCATTGAAAAACCTTGGCGTCTGCGACGCAGCCACCAGCAAATGGTCAATAGTAAGGCGCCTAATAAGCCCAAAAAGGTTGCTTTGGGTAAGGACAGATAGGCCATGCCTTCCCCAAACCTAAAACTACTGGTTACCCCTTCTATTGCTTTTGTTGGACGGCTGCTTAAGGTCATAGCATCAAGGGAGCTGCTTTCGGGCGTCAATTGATCCGCTAGTGTCAGGGTATCCAAAGAGGAAGAAGAGACTTCTGGGGAGCTTTGATTGGGAGCGATGATCATTGGACCGCTGTGAACAAAACGATGGTTAGCCTGACTATTTTGTTCCTTATCAACCAGACAGATAAGTTCCATGGCACTACACTGACCCGTCTCATAGCAAATCTCAAAAGTCAACTCTACTCGCCCTTCTCGCTTTGCCTTGTGGTTAAAACAGACCGCATTGCCCTGTATAATGGGTTTGACCTGAACGATGTCAGTAGGATGAGACAGCGAGCGCACTTTTATGGGTTGGCCAATATTGGTTTCCTTATTGACCAGACAAATTTGATGGGAATCTCCTGGCTGTAAGTTCACAAATAGCTGCGGCACTTTAGGAACCACTGCTAGCTTAGGATGCTGCTTGTAATAGCGATAAGCCCCAAAAGTCAGGAAAGTACTGAGCAAGAGCAAAGTAACCAAAGGCAAAAAAGCACTGGGTTGATTGCTTAGCTTTCGTTGCAATTGGCTCATCCATAAACCCAATCGGTCGACGGGGTCGCGCAGTACCAAATCTTGTACCCTTTCTTCATGCACTTGCACCTTATGCCTGGCCTCATCGAGCAAAAGGTCAAACAAGTCATAAAAAGCCGCCTGTTCTTCTGGACTTTCGGCAAATACTGGAGCCAGCAGATACTTCAAGGCAGTCATATCTTCGATGGGCTGATGCAATTGCAAAAGTCGCCTTAGCTTTAGATGGTCATCCACACCAAAGTGATGCCCTTTGGCTTGCCAGGCAGCCAGCAAGGCAGGGATTAAATTTTCTGGATATAATTTTTCAGATGGGGGATTATATTTCAAGGCTTACAAATTATCTAGGATTTCTAAATCGTCTTTGTTCTTCGCCAATACGGAGTAGCTGGTCAGAAGTAGCCTTCTTTCGTCGAAGGACAAGGGTTTATCAATTTTTGAGAAATCAAAATTCATTTTTTGGAGGAGTAAGACCCAGTAGATCAACTCAGCAGTTGAAGGGGGTTTTCGCAGTTTGAGTTCTCTGATTTTGTAAACATGCTTGAT
>JBCBDH010000483.1:0-5281 GCA_038529855.1 Bacteroidota bacterium
ATCCCCAATAAAATGGAGGGTTTTGGGCGAATTACTTATGAGCTTGTCAAAAAATTAGTAGAACATCATCCAGAGGATACCTTTTATCTATTTTTTGATCGGCCACATAAAGAGCGGTTTCACTTTGGGCCTAATGCCATTCCTGTTGTATTATCTCCTCCTGCTAGACACCCCCTTCTTTGGTACCTTTGGTTTGAATGGTCAGTTTATGGGGCTTTGGAGCGGATAAAGCCAGATGTGTTCTTTTCTCCCGATGGCTATACTTGTCTGAGGAGTTCGGTAAAGACCTTATTGATGGTGCACGATATCTCCTTTGTTCACTTTCCCAGTTTTACGCCCTTTTTGGTTAGGAAATATTATGAGCATTTCACTCCGCTGTTTTTAAAACGGGCAGATCGACTGATTACATTGACCCATCATGCCTTACATGATATTGCCGATCACTATAACATTCCTAAAGATAAGTTTGACACCACAACCGTAGCTGCACATGGGTTTTTTGAACCAGTTGGATGGAGAAAAAAACAGGCTATCTTGGAGCGCTACAGCGCGGGGCAAGAATACTTTCTTTATGTTGGAGCTATTCACCCTAGAAAGAACATTGATCGACTGATAGCGGCTTTTGAACTTTTTAAAAAGGAGAGTCCATCGAAGTTTAAATTGCTGATTGCTGGGAGGTTTCTTTATAAAAAGAAAGCGATTATGGAGCAGTATGCGCAGTCAAGTGCCAGAGAAGATATTCATTTTCTGGGGTATTTGGATAAGGACTTGTATGCGCTGATGGGAAGTGCTTATGCTTTAACCTATGTATCCAACTATGAGGGCTTTGGGATGCCAATAGTGGAGGCGATGAATTGTCATGTTCCATCTATTACTTCGAATGTAAGTTCTATGCCTGAGGTAGCGGGAGGAAGTGCCCTCTTAGTTGACCCTTCCAGTCCCAAGGCAATAGCTGAGGCGATGAAAAGGATGGTAAAGGATCGGGAATTGTATCAGCGCTTAAAACAAAATTGTGCTGATAGAAAGACGATATTTAATTGGGACAAAACAGCACGTGATGTTTATCAAAGTATGGAGCGTCTGGTGGCTTTAAAGCTGGTCTAGCCCTTTTTCTTTTAAAATTCGATTGGCTATTTGTCGACCGACCTTAGTACTGCCTTTGGTATTTAAGTGGATGCCATCAAAAAATTCTGCTTCTTCTAAAAGGAGGTCCAATACTTCCAAATCATACTTTTTTCCAATTTCTTTTATGACCTCATTGTATTGGACTATTTCCTCATTCATCTCGTATTTGTAGGGATGTTTTAGGCCCTTTCGAAAGCTGGGGATAGAAATAAGAAGGCCATTATTGTGTTGGGTCAACAGACGGATTTTTAATACGCTAAGGTCATAGGCAATCCTGAAATCATTTAGCGGGGTTGCTTTTTTGACATCATTGGTGCCTATGAGTAGGGTGAAAAAGTCTGGATGATAGGAAGCGATATGATTGCCTTCTGCGGTGATTTTTCGCGACAGGTCGCAGGCGGTATAACCACTGCAAGCAATATTCAGCACGTTCCAGGAATTACTAATTTTTTGTTGTAAAAAGTCGCCAGCATATTCAGGATAGCCAAGATAAGTCCTGGCGCCAATAGTGATGCTATCGCCAAAGCAGGCTAATGTTTCCCAATTCATTTTATTTGGTCTTAAGTAAGAGGTATTCAAATTTGTAATCAGACAATTGATGAAAAGGTATCTTTTGATTTATATCCATAGCATAAATTTCGTAACCCCAATGCTGCAGTTTTTTAAATGTAGCTAGTTGAGTGGCAGCACTTCGATTGACTGGCCAATACCTAAAGATGAGGTCTGGTTGATATTGGGATAGGGTTTTTAGCATTCCACTGACCAAGCGTTCTTCACTTCCCTCAATATCAACTTTTATCAGATCAGGTACAACATTCAATTCCTCAATTAAGCGATCTAAACGCTTCATTTGGATATTTCTTTGGGTTGGTTGATTGCCAGCGAACCACTTGGAGCCTTTGATAAAATCGTCCACTTGGAGGGTATTGTATTCATTATACCTCGTTGGAAATTCATGGATCGTACACGATTTATTGGCATCTCCTATAGCCAGGTTAAAAAGCTGAATATTGCGATGTCCAACTGTATTATCTTGCAAAATCGAAAAAGCTATTTTACTGGGTTCCACAGCAATGATTTTTCCGCTGTTATCCAGTAGTTTACTCACCAATAAACTGTAATAGCCAATCGAGGCCCCAATATCAAAAAATACCCTCTCTTCTTGGAGAAAATTATTCAAATATTGCTGTAGTAATAAGTCTGATGGACTCACCTTTGCGCAATAAAGGAAAATATCTGCATGTGCAGGCAGATCAATGCTAAAATGAACCCCAAAAAATAATTTGACCTTGATTCTAAATTGCTCGAGTAGGTGAAGCTGATGTAAGCCCCGTATCCCATAAAGCAATAAATATTTAGAAAAGCGACTCGAGACTCTATACAAAAGTGGCTTTTGCTGTTGTATTACTAGCTTTTCTAGATGCGCTTTGATGCTCGTCCTGATGGATGTCTTCCTCAAGGATTGGTGCATAATTATTGAGGATGTATGGTCTTACGGATTAGGTAAATTCAAAAATTATATCTGTAATAAAAACGGCTTGATTGGGCCGCTATTGGAATATTCCCAGCTGCGGAAAGCAGCATTCTTATTGGGCGTTTCCTACTTTTTATTTCACTACTAAAATAAGGTGTTTTACTTATTCTTTGGGTGTCATACCTGGTTGAATGATCTCTTTACCGCTTTCTATTTTGGCTTCTTCCACCATTTTTCTGACATCCGCCAATAATTGTTTAGCATCGTATACAACTCCGTCTTTGATGGTATATTTAACACCTCCTGCCCTGATCACTTCATTATTTTCAGTCAGTTGGATGGCTCCAGTACCATAGAGTACTTGAAGGTTTTTCAAAGGGTTTTCTTCGACAATGACAAAGTCTGCTAGTTTACCTACTTCCACCGTTCCAATTTCGTCATCCAATCCCAGCGCTTCAGCTCCATTGAGGGTCGCGGAGCGAATAACCTCTAGGGGGTGAAAACCCGCCTCGCGCAATAGTTCTAGCTCGCGGATGTAAGCAAAACCATAGAGTTGATAAATAAAACCTGAATCTGAACCTGCGGTCACTCGACCACCTCGATTTTTGTATTCATTGATAAAGGTCATCCAGAGTTGGTAGTTTTGGCGCCAGTCAACCTCTTGCTCTGTACCCCAGGAATGCCAATAGGAGCCATGAGAAATCTTGCTGGGCATAAAAAAGCTCCAAAGGGAGGGGAGGGTATAGGTATCGTGCCATTCTAGACGGCGAGTGCGATGGAGATCGCGGCTGGCCTCGTAGATATTGAAGGTGGGGTCGATGGTAAAGTCTAGGTCGAGGAGTTCTTGCATCACTTTATTCCAATGATCAGAATAGGGTGGGGCGGCTTGCTTCCACAATCGGCCCGCTTCCCAAAAGCGGTCTTGCTCGTTTTGGTAATTGTAGTCAGGAGGGTAGTGCTGGACGGTTCGATCGACAAATAGGGCTTCAGGCAGGCCGTACCAATGCTCCATGGTAGTCAGGCCAGCGCGAGCGGAGTTGAGCACATTCCAGCGGCCCACATCCATTTGGGCGTGATGGCAGGCAGAACGCAGCCCCAGTTTTTTATTTTCATCAAGTGCTGCTGACATGATTTTAGGCGCTGCGCCAAAAAATTTAATGCCATCTGCTCCTTTTTTCGCATTCTGACGAACCCAATTCCGCGCCATATTCTCCGTACTGATCACCTCTTCACTACCCTGCCCAAAAACCGTATAGGCCATAATCCTGGGTGCCGTAATCTCATTCCGCTCGCTCCGCTCCTTATGATCCAAGACCCACTGCAAGCCATTGCCACAAGCGGGGTCGCGAACCGTGGTAATGCCATGACCCATCCAAAGTTTAAAAACATACTCCGCATCCGCACCCTGACTTTTGCCCCCAATATGTCCATGCATATCCACAAAACCAGGCAATAGATACATATCAGAAGCATCCAATTCATAGCCACCAGCTTTCAACGGTGTACGTTTGGATTCATCAATATCAACACCTGGATAACCTACCACCTGAATGGAAACAATGCGATCGTTTTCCACAATAATATCTATTGGGCCACGGGGAGGAGCGCCATTTCCATTGATCAGCGTAATACCGCGAATAATCAACTGCGGCCAGGGGCCTTCGCCACGCTGACGGTCAGGAGCGCTTTTGACTTGAGCATGAAGAATGGGTAGACTAAGAAAAAGAATAGATAGACATATGAAGAGTCGCTTGTTCATAGTTGGTCAAATATTAGCATGATGATGTTCTTCAAATCTAGGGAAATGATTTGAAAAAGTGGCTTTTGTAGGCCAATTACTGATTTACCAACAACTGCTAAAGAAGACCCTTACCCAATAGCTTGTGTACCTCTTCGCGATAACTGCTACCAATGGGAAGGGATTTCTCTTTGATGGTGACTTGGGTCTGGGTAAAGCGCTCGACCTTGGATAGCGCAATGACATAGCTGCGGTGGATGCGTACAAAATCCTGTGGTGGAAGCTTTTCCTCCATCTGGCTAATTCCCATCAGGGGCAGATAGGTGCCTGTGGTGCTTACGATTTTGATGTGATTGCGCAGACTTTCGATGTAGAGTACTTCGTCTAGTCTGATTTTGACAAATTGTCGATCGCATTTGATGTAAAAGAAAGCATCTTCATTGGTGGGAGCGGGAGCGACGAGGGGGGAGATTTGGGGGGATGGTTGATTGTTTAAACGGTAGACCTTGGCAATGGCTTTTAGAAAACGGTCGAAGGCGATGGGTTTGAGAAGATAGTCAACGACGTCTAATTCGTAGCCTTCCAAGGCAAATTCGCGATGGGCAGTTGTGAGGATGACATGAGGTTTGGATGGAAGCGATTTGAGGAGCGTCAGCCCTGACATTTTGGGCATTTGGATATCCAGAAAAAGCAGATCAACGGAATGGCTTTGCAAGACCTTAAAAGCATCCATCGCATTGGAATAACTGCCAACGATTTCCAGTCCATCAATTTGTTCCAAGTGATTTTCGATCACCTTGATGGCCATGTGTTCATCATCTACGATTAGACATCTCATGAATCCAATTCCAGATTTAGTTGTACCATAAAACTTTCTTGATGTTCTATGCTCAATTGGTGTTTATTGGGATAGAGCAGGGCCAGGCGCTTTTTGACATTGGCCA
>JBCBDH010000484.1:0-5280 GCA_038529855.1 Bacteroidota bacterium
ATTTGATGAAGAGGAAGAATGTATATTTATTAAATCGAACAGCATGAAAAAGAACCTATATCGACTTCTCTTCTCTACTTTCACAATACTCACCTTATTCGCCTGCGAAAACGAAAGTATCAGCACCCTAAATACCCAAACCGTTATCGTAGAAGCCTACCTCTATGCTGGGCAGACCATCGACTCTATCCGCATCACCCAATCCAACTCCTACGCTAGCTCAGATACCCAACTCATCACCCTCGACCGCCTCGATATCCTAATAAGCGACGGAGATCGCAGTGCTTATCTAGAATCAAAAGACAATGGCTACTATCACTTAGCAGATTGGCTGATCGAAACCGAAAAAACCTATCAAATTCAAGTGGAAAATCCCGAATATGCTATCGAGTCTCAAACCTACGTCCCCGCTCAGGCTGCGGTGCAAATCTCTGAAGATGAAGTCAGTATGCAAAAAATTGAAGGCTTCCCTACGGGCGGTATTACCCTACCCGACCCCATTGACGTCACCTGGGAAAACAACAATGGAGATTATTTTTATGTCGTCATCAATAACTTAGAAGAAGAACCAGAATATGTCAATTCCTTTTTGGAAGACCCCGACAGCCCAGCCAGGCAATTCTCTTTTAGAACAGAACCCGCTGTAAGTGATTTTCATTTGATCAATCCAAGACGCGACATTCAGCAGTTTGGTACCCACCAGATTATTGTTTACAGAGTCAACCCTGAGTATGCTGCTCTATATGAATCGACTGGCAGCACCACCTTATCCTTGGCTGACCCACCAAGTAATATCGAAAACGGGCTGGGTATTTTTACAGGAGTCAGCAGCGATACGGTCTATTTAGAGGTCAAGAAATTATGACCCGTTCTGAAGGACTAGTATAGTCGCTCAATGATCAAAGGTAAAGTCTGTCTTGGCTGCCCCGCTATCTTTACAGTGATTAGATACCAACCATTTTCTACTTTGGTCATATCCAGAGCAATAATGGCTTGATCCAGGGCGCTTAGTTCCTGCTGTAATATAGGAACGCCTATTGAATTATAGATTGCCAATTGCCCACTTTGACCAAGGTACTTCGCCAGATTGACAAATACTCGTCCATTGGAAGGATTGGGAAAAACCGCAAAGTCCAGTGGATTCCCTTCAAAACGCAATTGTCGGACCTGCGATAAGCGCTCGCGACCACTCGCCTCTATTTGACGAATGCGATAGTAATTATCGCCCATTTGAGGCCATGCATCCTCGTGTTCATAGCGACGATGCTGGGGATTATCATCTCCCAAAGCATTAACCTCTCCAATGGCTTCAAAATATTGCTTATCAAAGGAGCGCTCTATAATGAAACGACTGCCTTCCGTATTTTCATTAGCAACCCAGGTTAGCGCAGAGATACCTGAAGACTGTTGCACCTCCAAATGCAACATTGGATCAAAAGTCACATTTTCCTGTGAGGATGCAGCGCAGCCAAATACTTCTACCTCAGCCAATCCTAAGAAAGAAGTCCCTTGAATTTGCACACGCACATATCGACCTGTTCGATTAATGGCTATATTAGTTGGAGCTTCTGCGACGGTTGATTCAAAATAAGCATCGACACCAGTTTGATTGAGCGTAGTAGAAAGGTCAGTAGATTCAAAAGGGGTATCAGATACCAAAACGTAATAATTTTCCAAAAAATCCATATTGACATCCGTCCGATTCCAGATTTGGATATTTTCAATATAGCTGTCTGCTTCTAAATCTACTTCCCACCAGGATTCCGTCGCCCAAGTCGTTAAACTCACAGATTGGTCGCGCCAAAAATTGCCACTGGTATTGCCATCATTGGCTCGATCGGCTGTAGCTCCTTGTTGCGTACCAGATTGATTGGAAGGACGATCGAGTGCTAGATTTTCTAATTCTAAACAAAGACCTGGTATAGGTTCGCTTACTTCAAAAGATTGACGAACGGCAACAGCAGGGTTAAAAAGGGCATCTCCTGCCTGAGTCGCTTCGACTAACACTGTACCTGGACTTCCGTTTAGTGTTAATAGGTTTCCTGTCAAGCTCGCAGGACCAGAGATCAAGTCAAAACTAACAGGTAGTGCTGAACTCGCTGTTGCGCTGAGCACAATTGGTCCATCCGTCGTTAATAGATCACCAATAGATTCAAAAGTAATACTTTGATCATAGGGCCCGCCACTACCTCCAGGGCAACCTATAATTTCCACCTCTGCCAATCCAAGAAAGTTCGTTCCATCCATCTGAATCCGAACATAGCGCCCAGAGCGATTAATGGGAATATTAGTGGGGGTACCAGCTTCTGTATTTTGCCAATAACTACTTACCCCAGGCTGATTAATCGTTGATAGTAAATTGGTGGAAGCAAAGGGTTCGTCAGATACCAGAACATAGTAATCCTTGAGGTATTCCATATTGACATCCGTCCGATTCCAAATCGCGATCGTCTCAATATCTGAAAGGACTTCTAGATCAATTTCCCACCAAGGTTCCGATTCCCAATTGGTCAGACTCACAGAAAAATCCATCCAAAAATTACCACTGGTATTGCCATCATTGGCCCGCTCAGCATCAGCTGATTGCTGGGTACTGGATTGAGTCGCCAATTTATTCAAAGCCAGATTTTGAGCATTGGGACAAGCTCCACCCCCTGCTTGTGTCACATCAAAACTTTGACGAATACTAGGTGCAGGATTATATTGTGCATCTCCTGACTGACTGGCCTCTATCAGCACCATCCCAGGCGTACCATCTAGGGTAAGGATATTTCCAGCTACGCTAGCTGGCCCCGAAAGGATGGCATAAGAAACGGGAAGTCCAGAACTCGCTGTTGCCGTTAGTAGAAAAGGAGCATCCGTCGTTAATTTATCTGGCAAAGCATCAAAGCTAATTTGTTGATCAATCACTCCCCCATTAGTTGCCAGACAGCCCATGACTTCTACCTCTGCTAGCCCAAGAAAGACCATTCGATCCATTTGGATTCGGATATATCGCCCAGTTCGATTGATCGCGATTGTACTGGGCAACACAGCTTCTTCACTTTGATAATATGCCTCTACTCCTGTTTGATTCAAGCTGGTATTTAGATCGGTAGAGCTAAAAGGTTCGTCTGAAACCAACACATAAAACCCTGATAAAAACTCCATATTGGCATCTGTTCGATTCCAAATATGTATACTTTCAATCTGGGACAGACGCAACAAATCAAGCTCCCACCAAGCATTGTCGGTCCAGGAAGTCAAACTCACAGATTGGTCAAGCCAAAAATTACCACTGGTATTGCCATCATTGGCTCGATCCGCACTCGCGCCCTGTTGTGTACCAGATTGGCTCGCTGGTTTGTTGAGGGCGAGATTGATTAGATTATTGCAATCGCTTGTATTGGGAATAGTTATAGTAAAGCTGCGACTAATGGGAGGAGCGGGATTGTATTGCCCATTGCCTGGCTGTGTTGCTTCTATAAGCACTGTTCCAGGTGTTCCGTCTAGTGTCAAGGTATTGCCGTTTAGACTGGCGGGGCCTGATAGTATTTCAAAATTGATGGGGAGGCCAGAACTTGCTGTTGCGCTTAGGTCAAAGGGGGCGTCTGTGGTCAGGCGGTTGGCTAAGGGGCTGAAGGTGATTGTTTGGTCTTGCTGAATGGGAAAGCTACCTTCGGTAATCGTCAAAAAGCTATTGATGGATGGATTGCGAAGCTCATCGATTGTACCAGAGGGCCATTTAATGACCAGTTTTTCAATACTGCTAGCTGATCCAATACCAAAGGTTTTGGTCAGGGAATTCATAATGCCATAGCCTTCTCCTGAACGCATCTCGCGGATTTGAATCCCCCATGTGCCATGCAATTCTAAACGAGCGCCAATTCCATTGATATTGCTACTGAGTCCCAGTAGATTAACCGCCAAAAAGTTGTTGCTGTTGGCGCTATTCATAAATAGGATGTCATCTTTGGAGGTTGGCGAATTAAACAAATTGGCATATCCAGCATAGATATCAGGGAAGCCATCGTGATTGAGATCACCAATAGCTACAGATTCAATTTGATCGGCCGTAAAAGGATTGGATTGATTGCGAAAGGTGCCGTCGCCATTATTAAAAAAGAGTCGATGCTCTGTACCCGTTACGATTAGATCGACAAAACCATCATTGTCAAAATCACTAAAAAGCCCTTGAATACCAAAGAGATCCAGAAAAGGAGCTAAACCGCTGCTGGCAGTAATATCAGTAAAAGTACCATCGCCATTATTTTCCAAAAGCAAACTAGGTGTATAGTGATTGAGCATAAAACAGTCCATATCCCCGTCATTATCAATATCCGCAAAATCTGCAGACCAGGTTTGGTCGCCATAGCGTAAACCAGCAGCGGCCCCAACTTCCGTAAAGTTGTTATTGCCATCATTCTGGAAAAGTAAATTAATGCGACGAGGATCGGCCGAACTGGTTACCCCTTGGCGACATTTGGAAAGGTACATATCCAAATCGCCATCATTATCATAATCTGTCCAGATACTTGCATAATTACCACTGTTGCCGCTTGGCAAATTGGTATTGATTAAAGCATCGTCAAATACAAAGTTGCCATTCTGTAAATTGCGATAATCGCGACTCTCAGCATCGTCGTGGCAAGCAAAAATATCCACCCAACCATCATTGTCAATGTCTACAAAATTAGCCCCCTGCAAGAAGATACTGGAATTGGGTAGTGTGCTGGAAGAATAATTCGATCCATTGGCATTGGCCTTTAGTAGGCGAATATCATTATAAGCCCCACCTACCAAAATATCATTGTAGCCATTTTGATCAACGTCCGCAATACACATGCTCCACTCATTGCGATTACTCAAAGTCCCATAATTGAAATTGGAAAAGCTACCGTCCGCTTGTTGGTATTCAATGTTCAGTATGCGGGCATCGTTTAATCGAATGATATCGTCCAAACCATCCGCATTCATGTCCACAATCCCCATGGCTACACCAGAGTGAAAATTACTATTGGTCAACAATGCATTCTGATTGCTAAAACTAACAGACATCATTTGCCCTGGGGCGGATTCGTTGGGGGAGTTAAAAGCCAAAAATACGCTGATGAAGCACAGCAGTAGCCACCGCCAAGGACCTTTAGTAGATAATGGGTTCATAGTTTTGTCTTTGTATGGCAAAGTAAGGGGAGGTGGAGTTATTAAATTAATAAATAATTTAATATTAAAAATTAAAATACATTGTATATTAAGCATTAGCTGGATAAATCCAAAACATGCTGCTACTTTTCTCTACAG
>JBCBDH010000485.1:0-5276 GCA_038529855.1 Bacteroidota bacterium
GTTGTAGGTTGTGTTTAAAACGAATCTGTGTGAGTAGTTCGCCTTTTTCATCGTAGGTTTCGGCCCATCCGTTTTGTTCTCCCTTCTTCCAATGCCTGATGGATTGAAGACGGCCATTGGGATACCAGGTTTTCCAAGTGCCATCTTTCAGCCCTTCTTTAAACTGTCCCTGCTCAATCAGTCGCTGCTCCTCGTCAAAAACCTCCATGCGGCCATCTAGTAAATAGCCCGTAAACCCACCTTGGTTGTGATGAATTTTATCTTGATGATAGTAATAATAGGTTCGCTTTCGGTCGGCTTGGCCTTGGTGTTTTTCGTTTTTGACGAATGCTTTAACCAAACGCCCATCCTGTTGATAACTAATCATGGAAGATTGTACAAAAGATTGGGCGAAGATGGAGGACCCACAAAGCGCGAAGAGTAAAGACCAAAAGATTTTCATAGCAAATAATTTTATCAATTAATAGGGTAGTTAAGTACTAAACGCAGAGATAAAGGGGCATTGTATGGCATCCTTGGATTACTTAGTACTTTGTGATAAAGGTACTTCCTAGGGCTTAAAATAATAGCCTTACGAAGTAATTAGTGCAATGGGTATACCAAAAAGAGGAGGAGCGTTGATTAGTTGGTCATATTCAAATTAATAATAATTTGTATATTCATTATCTCTTTGATGCTCCAAGCCCATTTATTATGAAAAATCGCCGATCCAGCCGTAAAAGGAGAAGCCCTTCTAATATCGATCAAGAATCCTTTTTTCGAGAAGAGCCCAAAACAGGTTTCTTTGATTCAAAAATACCTCAAAACGATTTTTTTAGCACAAATACTACGCCCTCACCTCCCGAAAAACAAAGGGAAGACCTCCCTGATGACTTGCACCATAAGCTGGAATGGTCTTTTGGTCAGGACTTTTCTTCCGTCCAAATTCATCAAAATTCTCCTAAGGCAACTGATCTTCAGGCCAAAGCATTTACACAGGGAGAGCAAGTACATTTCGCCCCTGGCCAATTTGATCCCAAAAGCAACAGCGGCCAAAAGCTAATTGCACATGAATTTACCCATATCGCCCAACAGCGGCACCACCACATCCCCGTTACCCATCAAACTTCCACTGGGGCATTCATCAATAATCAAAATACCTGGGAACAAGAAGCCGATCGTCTTGGAGAAAGAGCCATACAGGGGCAAAGCATTGATCAATATACCTCAACGGATCATACGCCTACTCCAAGCCATCCGTCAACAGCGGTCGTACAGCGGACTGCCCTCGCTTCCTGGGAAGAGGCCAATGATCAGGATCGTTTAAGCGCTTTATCGGCAAAAGACCAAGCTAAATATGCTAAACAACAGCAAAAAATAGCAGCTGGTAAGAAGGTCAAAAACCCTATTGCACTGCCCACCGTAGAAAAAATTTTAAAAGTAAAAGCTAATTATCACTATTACAGCCAGTACCCCAGCAACGATCCTAGCCAACCTTTTCAAATAGGATCGCCCGTAATTAATGAGGTAAAACGCCAATTCAGGATGAACACCTCCCCCAATTTCTTTCCGCATATTGATTGGGTAGATAAGGATGGAAATGCCAGAAAAATTGGGCTTCGTTTCGACCTGAGTTTTATGCCACATAAAGCGGCAACTACGACCAATGACCCAGATTACAGCCTAAATGATAATCCAATCAGCGATATTCCTGCGGTCAAACAAAACCCATGGGACAATGTCTTTTTGATGCAACACATCGACCGAATCACCGATTACGATGAAATCAGCCTAGAGAACTGGTTGCAAACCAATAAGATCACGACAATCGTCTTTACCAATAATTATACAGAGGTGATCTACACGCCTGATGGTGGCGGTTCTCCCCAAACCTTTAAAATCCCAGATCAAATGCTGGAGGTCAAACGTCTGGCCCGTCAGGAATACCTTCGCATAGGTGGCGATCCCCAAAAATTACAAGAAGATGCCAGTGGCAGTGAAGTTTTGGGCCGTGGTAACCGAACAGGCATCACTGTCGATCCTATCAAAACAGCGCCTGATCAGCCTTTCAGCTTCCCAAAATACGAACGAATGGATGGGCAGGAAGAAAATTATTTGAAGTATAGAGGGCAAGTGGAGTCTAAATTTAGTGAAATTACCACCATGACCTATCCACCCGCTGAGCGCAACAAACGCATCGCCGCAGTCATCGCCCATGAGATTGGTCACAATATCGGTATGGTGCATACAGACCTGGGTATTATGAGCGAATCAGCGGAGGAGAATGTCAAGGCGAGGTACCAAACCGCCATTTATAAAAACCCTGACGCAGTTGTGGGAGGAGAAGTATTTGCTTGGGAAATCAAATACGAATCGGGAAGTGATATGGTACAGCCACAAAATGTACAAGCCCTAGCCGATCGTATCCGAACGTTTACGGAGGAAATGCCACAAGAAAGATACGATGACCTGGGCATCTTACCAGATAAAGTTGGCCTGTGGAGCCAGCAAAGAGACCAATTCTTTGCCTTGTTGAATGCCAATGATTTTGCTGCCATCTTCGCTTCGACGATGATGCTTTCTATGCTTTATCTACCCTATGAAGAGGAATTGCTAGACCAGCTTAAGGACCAACAAACGATTACAGCAGATGATCGTACGGCCATTCGGACAATGGCCAATAATCGCGCTGCAGCATCCGTCAGTGATTGGAATAATTTGTCGCAAGGAGCGAAGGATTACATCGTTCGAGAAACCAAACGCCTATTGAATAAGGTTGGAAGTAGTGGCATGACTTACTTTGAATCCGTGGATGCTTTAAATGCCTTTTAGTCATGCGGCTATTCGTCTTACGTAGAGCTGTAGGGATGCTCTTTGCTATTCAATTCCTTTTGCTAGCCCATGCCCAAACGGTAGATCGCTTGTCTATTTATGCCATCGACTTTGCACAAAAGCAGCCCTTGGATACTTTCTTGATCCAACAGATGGATCGCTTTTCAGATGGTAGGGAACAGACCTTAACTGACTTTAATGCCAATGGAGAGGTGCTGACAAAAGCCTATTGGCATTGGAAAGATACTTTGCTTATCGCCAAAACGATCTGGCAGTTCAAAGGCCGTGACAGTTTAAAATTAGTAGAGCAGGAGTACCGCGATGGGCGATTAATACACGAAGTAAAATATGATGAGGAAGGTCATGCAGCATTTTTAAAATCCCTGTTTTACCGCGATAGTGGACAAACTTATCGGATGACATTCCGCCGTCTTCCAGAAGAAGAGGTTATTTATGGTTTGGATTATCAGTACGATGCTGCGCAACGCTTAGTCCAAATCGTTTTGCTGGGCCGCGATTTGAAAGCCGCCCATCCCGATAATTTTGATTTTAATGGGCCATTTAGACAGGAGGCAGATACGGTGCTTTTTAGCTATTCACGGAAGGGCTTGCAGCAAAAAAGTAGTCATTACCACTATCCTCGAAAAAAAAACGACGTTCTGGTTAATCGCCGTACCAAATATTTCTATACTCTATTCAAAAATCGAGTGAAGTGTAGCAAGACTTGGAGCAATGGGCGCTTAGTAGAGATTCAACAGTATCGCTATCGCCGAAATGGCCAATTGCTCGAAACATGGCGCACAGATACACATGACACAGAACTCGAACGACAAATGTACGATGAGCAAGGACAGATAAGCCGCGAACTCATTTTTCAAAATGGATACCTCAAACGATTGCTTTGCCATCGTTGTCAAACCACTGATTTACCCCAAAAATAGCAGCTAGTTTTACCCCATCAAAAAGGATGGAATTGGTGGTTTAGTCATATAGGGTTTAATTCTAATAAAATAGACCTCCAATGCAACCTGCACCAAGACTCTTCCGTAAAGAAAGCCAGGAAAAAGACAACAATCGTAAGCCTATGAAAATGACGAATCTTCCATTGCATACGTGCGGTCCTTCCTGAGACTCGTCTATCTGCGAGTACTTATTTCATCAAAAATCGAGGAAACTATTGATACCAATCCCAGCTATTGGGGCTTTACAAAATAATCAATATAAGCTATTACATCATGACTCAAAACAGTAAAATTAGATGGGGGCTTGCAGCCACCTTACTGCTGGCAAGTCTAGCGGTCAATGTTTGGCTGATGCAAACCCAAACCAAAACAGCCTATGTAGAAGTTGGACGAATCTTTGGCGAGTTCAATGGTACCCAAGAAATGGAAGCAGTATTTACCAAAACCAAAACTCAACGCAAAGCCCTACTGGATTCGCTTTCCATAAGTATTAAATATCTACAGACCCAATTCGGTGAGCAAAAAAGTCAGGCGGTGTTAGCCAAATTGCAAGAGAAAGAACAGTCTTACATCCAGCTCTCCAATGAATTTAGTGCAGAGGCCCAACAGCAGGATCAACAATATACTGAGCAAATTTGGACACAGATCAACCAATACCTCCTCGAATTTGGAGAAGAAAAGGGATACGATTATATCTATGGAGCCAGCGGAAATGGTTCTTTAATGTTTGGCAAAGAAAAAAACAATATTACTGATGAAGTTATTCAGTTTATCAATGCAAAGTATGAAGGCATTTAAAGCCCTATTATTACTGGGCCTATTATTTAGTTTTGGCTGCCAGAGTAGCCTTAGTCCTTCAGAATATGTCAAGTGGGTAAGTGATTCGGAAAATGGCCTAAGACGGGTCAAGCAAATTGGTTCCGTTAAAATGGAATTGCAATACAAACCCATTCCCTATGTGATTGCCAATGAACTGAGGAGCAATCACATCGATAGGACTGCCTTTGAAGAGCGGTATACGGCGCTTGAAGGTGGGCAGTATTTCACTATGAAGATCAGTATTGACGAACCTGGGCAGGACATCACCAAATATGGCATTCGAGATATGAACGAGCAGCAGGAGCGCCTGTACTATCTGTCTTATGCCATGCAAAACGATATCCATCTGCTTCAGGGTAGCGATACGCTAGCCTGCAAACTCTATCACTTTGAACGCTCATATGACCTCACGCCTCATCGTACTTTTGTACTGGCCTTTGATGAAAAGGAGTCGCCTGATTTGAACGATAAAACTTTTATTTGGGATACGCCCTTATTTGGAACAGGACCGATTAAGGTGAAATTTCGTTCGGAATCTTTGGAAGAGATTCCCAATATGAAAATTGATGGTTAATTGGTTTTGAAGCGAGACCGCTGGCGCTGCGAGAAGCGAGACCACTGGCGCTGCGAGAAGTGAGACCACTGGCGCTGCAA
The DNA here is from genome assembly GCA_038529855.1 of Bacteroidota bacterium. Classification (GTDB taxonomy): domain Bacteria; phylum Bacteroidota; class Bacteroidia; order Chitinophagales; family Saprospiraceae; genus JBCBDH01. Next base: position 5,247 of record JBCBDH010000485.1, read on the forward strand.
GAAGTGAGACCACTGGCGCTGCAAGAAGTG
>JBCBDH010000486.1:0-5259 GCA_038529855.1 Bacteroidota bacterium
TTCAATACCGCCATTGGCATCTATCCCCAATACCACGATGCCTACGGCGAACTTGGTCTGGCCTATTTCCGCCTTGGCAACTCCACCCAAGCCCTTACTGAATACGAAAGGTCTATTCAATACAAAGCCAATAATCCCACTGTTTATAGCAATATGGGCATTATCTATTTCCAACAAAATAACTTTGCCAAGGCCCAGGAAGTCTATGAAAAAGCCGTTAGCCTTGATCCTGCATTTGTCGATGCTCGCCGCAATTTAGGCAGTGTCTATGCCCGTACCAAACAATTTGATAAGGCGATTGAGCAATTTGAAGCGGGACTCAAATACGATCCTGATAATGCCATTCTCAACTATTACTTGGGTTCATCTTACCGCGATAAAGGCGATGCACAGCGGGCAAAACAATATTTGGATAAGGCAAGAGCCTTGGACCCTTCATTAAAGTAAATAGTAGAATAGAGTAGGAGAGACGATCAATTAGAAGAGGGACTTGTCGAAGTAATCATATCACTCCGACAAGTCAAAAAAAGAAGCTATAAATCTTAATTCTTCAAGGCACCATCATTCAAACCCGCCAAGTCGATGATAAAAGCATACTGCATAGCGGTTTCCTTATGTCTGCGAAAACGACCAGAAGCGCCACCATGCCCTGCATCCATATTGGTATGGAGCAATAAGCTGTTGTCATCCGTCTTTAAATCGCGGAGCTTGGCGACCCATTTTGCGGGTTCCCAGTATTGAACCTGTGTATCGTGTAAGCCAGTAGTGAGCAACAGTTGGGGATAGTCTTTTGCAGCTACATTATCATAAGGCGAGTAAGACTTGATGTAATCATAGTACTCTTTATCTTTTGGATTGCCCCATTCATCAAATTCACCAGTGGTAAGCGGAATGCTTTCATCGAGCATCGTCGTTACAACATCCACAAAAGGAACAGCGGCAACCACCCCTTTAAACAAATCAGGGCGATAATTGACCACAGCACCCATTAGCAATCCACCAGCACTGCCGCCCATCGCAAATAGTTTATCTTGATTGGTGTACTGATTGGCCACCAGATGTTCTGCACAATCAATAAAATCAAAAAAGGTATTTTTCTTCTTGAGCAATTTGCCGTCTTCATACCAATAACGACCCATTTCTTCTCCTCCTCTGATATGAGCAATGGCATAAACAAAGCCTCTATCCAGTAGACTCAGACGAATAGAACTAAAGTAGGGCTCCATGCTATTACCATAAGAACCATAAGCATACAACATGAGCGGTGCCTGTCCGTCCTTTTTGAATCCTTTGCGATAAACAATGGAAATAGGAACGCTCACGCCATCTCTTACCTTAGCATAAATCCGCTCAGATTGATAATTGGCTGGATCAAAATTACCGACAATTTCTTGTTGCTTCAATAAGGTCTTTTCCTTTGTACGCATATTGAAGTCGTAAGTCGAATTAGGGGTCGTCATAGACTGATAGCCCACTCGTAGGACTTCTGTATCCAATTCTGGATTGATAGAGGTATAAGCGACGTAGGCATCCTCTCCAAAGTCAATATAGTATTCTTCTCCACCTTCCCAGGGAAGAACGCGAATCTGCGTAATGCCTTCTTTACGCTCTGAAAGCACAAGGTAATCATCAAATAAATCCATACCTTCCAGTAAAATATCTTTGCGGTGAGGAACCACCTCTTCCCAATTTTCCTTACTCGTCTTCTCTTCCCCAGTAGACATCAAGCGAAAGTTTTGCGCATCCATATTAGTACGAACATAAAAGCGATCGTTCAAATGGGCGATATTGTATTCCAAATTGCGGACCCTTGGTTGGAAAACGCGGAAATCTTCATCAGGCGTATCTGCATTTAGAATGTGATATTCATTGGACAGCGTCGCCCAACTAGCAATGATGATGTATTTTCCTGACTTTGATTTGTAGACATAAGCGGAAAAAGTCTCATCTTCTTCGTGATAGACCTCCACATCCTGCGACACATCTGTGCCCAATTTATGTTTGAAGATCTTATAAGAGCGCAGCGCCTTATCTTTTACAGAGTAGAAAACGGTTTTATTGTCATTGGCCCAAATAGCGCGTCCTGTCGTATTGGGAATGACATCGTCCAACATTTCTCCAGTATCGAGATTTTTAAAGCGGATGGTATAAATTCGGCGACTCAGGGTATCCTCTCCATAGGCGAGCAGTTGGTTATTCTGACTTACACTCAGCCCTGAAACATTGTAATAATCGAAGTCTACGGCCTGTGTATTTACATTAACCATGACCTCTTCCTCCGCCTCCATTGATCCTTTTTTACGCGTGAAAATGGGATATTCCTTTCCCTCTTCATAACGCGTGATATAATAATAACCTCTGCGACGATAGGGAACGGAGGTATCATCTTGTTTGATACGGCTAACAATCTCATCATACAGTTCCTCCTGCAATTGCTCAGTATGAGCCATCATGGAGGTGGTATAGGTATTTTCAGCAGTCAGATAATCAATAACTTCTTGATCTTCCCGATCGTTCAACCAGTAATAATTATCCACCCGATCGTCCCCGTGAATACTGAGCGTTTTAGGTAATTTCTTAGCTTTGGGAGCGTCTTTTGACACTTGAGCGCTTGTTGGCATAGTCGAAGCAGTTTGGTTCGCAGAATTAGTGTTTTCACAGCCTGTTAGCAGGCCAATCAATAGGATACCAACAATTACGCAGTACCCCAAAAAAGGTTTGGTGCCGTTCATGTCGTTTTTACGTTTTACCCAAAAATCCCCCTAGAAACTGCGTGAATCATCTTAACAGATGATCTTTTGCTCATTGAGCAAACAGCTTCTTCTGGAATGTAGGGGTTTTTCTGGTAATGTTTAATTATCGCAATCTCAATAGGCAATTTACGATATTTCAAATAAAAGACGGACTTTGTGGTAAAGGGATTATTAATTTTTAAAAGAATATGTATAACTAAGGCTTAAACCACCCATAGATGCCTAAATTCTCTGTATTTTCGCCCCTCCATGCAGCTTAATACGTCATATGGTCAGATCATGCGGATTTCGGCACCGATTATGTTGGGCAGTGCAGTACAAAATATTATTGCGCTAAGCGATAGCGTATTTCTTTACCACCTCAGTGAAGTTGATTTTGCCGCCATTGGTTTCGTCAGCGTATTTTATCTAATTGTTTCTGCCATTGGTTTTGGTTTTTCAAAAGGTGGTCAAATTATGATTGCGCGTAGGGCTGGCGAGAATCAAGCTGCTGAAATTGGTCGGACCTTTTATGCTATGTTCTATTTTGAGCTGTGTCTGGCCATTGTCATGTTTCTTTTTATGAAATTTGGCTGCACCTATTTTTTTGCTCTTTTTGTGAATTCGGATACTGTTTATCTAAAAAGTCTGGAGTACATTGATTATCGCGCCTATGGCATCTTTTTTAGTTATGCTGGCGTAGCCATAGTTGCCCTCTACACAGGCGTAGCCCGTCCTGAATTTATTATTGTAGATACCATTATTTTGGCTGTTGTCAATATTGTCCTCAACTATTGCCTGATCTTTGGCTATTTTGGTTTTCCCGCTATGGGCATTGCTGGTGCTGGGCTGGCCAGTTCTATTGCCGAGGCCATCTCTTTTATTATATTCGTCATTTATATTTTGTTTGATCGACAGGCCGTTTCCTATCAATTGTTCAAATTGCCCAAGATAGATATTCCGCTGATACGCAGCCAATTAAAGATAGGCGCTCCTATTGTTGCACAGGCAGTAGTAGGCTTGGGAAGTTGGTTTGTCTTTTTTGGAATTGTCGAAAACCTTGGCGAGCGACAACTGGCCATTACTAATCTGGTACGTATGGTTTATCTTTGTTTGTCCATACCCTGTTGGGGCTTTGCCTCTGGAATCAATACCCTGGTTAGCAATTTCATTGGCCAGCAAAAGCGACAGGCCGTCATGCCCATCATTTGGAAAACTGCTAAGCTAAGCTGGGCCACGACCATGATCCTGACCCTCCCTGTCGTCCTCTTCCCTGAAGCCATTCTCTACCCCCTCCTTGGCTCAGAGGACATGTCGCTCATCACTGATGCGCAATCTATTTTTTACGTCCTGGGAGGTATCCTCTTCTTCTTTTCTATAGGTGGCGTCTATTTTAACGGCCTGGCTGGCACTGGTGCGACCTATTATGGCCTAAAAATCCAGACCTACTGCGCCATCTTCTACCTCCTCTACATCTACATCGAAGTCGAATACACTAGTGGCGGCCTCGAATGGGCCTGGGCCTCTGAGATTTTCTACTGGATCATCATGCTGATTTTGATGATCAGCTATCTAAGGTCGAAGAAATGGTATGAATTGAAAGTTTAAAGAGAAAAAATATTTATCAGTTAAATAACTGGTAATCAGCATATAATGATCTGTTTTGGGAGGGGAGATCAAAAAAAATCCTCTAAATTTTATGGAATTTACCACCTTGCTGCGTCCTTTTAGGAAACTTCTTTATAAAGAACCACATAAAAAGAGCAATAATCCACGACTTTGCAGCAAGACGGCGCTGTAAAGCCCAGGTTAGGTATGCCTCTAGCCGAAGGCTTTCTGGCCCTGCTGGCGGTGGTGGTCTTGAGGGTGGGTCCCACCCTCAAAGACACAAACTACATCAAATAAAAAATAAATTATATTTAAATATAATTTATGTATTACTACTTCAACCTCCCCACAGCTTCCCCAATCCGCTTCACGGCCTCCCTCAACTGCTCCTCAGAAGCCGCATAAGACAACCTAAAACAATTATCCGCCCCAAATGCTGAACCCGACACCACAGCCACATGTGCATTCATCAAAAGATAATTACAAAAATCATCGGCATTGTCAATCCGCGTCTCCCCATCGCTCTTTCCAAAATAATTGCTAATGTCTGGGAAGATATAAAAAGCACCTTCTGGATGATTGACCTTAAAGCCCGGAATTTGCTTCAACAAACCAATGACCATATCGCGACGTTGGCGAAAAGCCTCACACATTTTATAGGTAGGACTCATATCGCTATTAAGCGCAACAGCAGCAGCCTTCTGACCAAAAGCAGTAGCACCTGAAGTAAACTGCCCCTGCATCTTACCACAAGCCTTGGCAATTTCAAGAGGAGCGCCCATATAGCCTAATCGCCAACCCGTCATCGCAAATCCTTTGGAAAAACCATTGACCGTAATCGTTCTTTCGCGAACCGCTTCTATTGAACCAATACTGACGTGTTCTCCCTTGAAGTTGATGTATTCGTAGATTTCGTCGG
>JBCBDH010000487.1:0-5252 GCA_038529855.1 Bacteroidota bacterium
CTTTGACTTGCTGTGCCAATACCGTATGGGGTTTATTGATCAATAATAAAGTCGCAAAAAGTAATGGAGCGATAAAGGCGTACTTCCAATAGCTATGGGGGTTCGATTTCTTGGTATTCATCCTTAATATTCTTTGCTTGATTAATGATTGATTAATAAACCCCATACGGTATTGGCACAGCAAGTCATAGGGGGGGCTACCACCAGTGAATCCTTGGCAATAGGTATCAATGAATCGGAAAATCAAATCATTCAAAAAGTATCTGATATCCCTTCATCCCCATCGAATTTACCAAGTGAAGCACCTGTGATTCTTTCTGAGACGAGCGCCATAGCAAGTACTGATACACCCTGTCGCGATTTGATCAATGCCATTTACGATCAGGATGAAACCTTGGTCAGAACCTTATTACAATCCACTGATCCCAATTGCGAAGATTTAAATCCAGGCTATGAAGAGTGGATAGAGGCTAATCATCGCTATCATAAATATAGAGCGCATACGCCACTAACAGCAGCAGCGCGACTAGGCCATTTGGAAATTGGCACCCTGCTAATTGAACAAAAAGCAAATATTGATTTTAATGGTAAGCGGGGAGAGACGCCCTTAATAGCTGCAGCAAGCAATGGTCATCTGGATTTTGTTGAGTTGTTACTAAAAAATGGAGCAGACGTAAATCAACGATCTAGAGGCTACGGTAATGCTCTTCATGGAGCCGCCCGCAATGGTCATACCGCTATCGTAGAAGCCTTGCATCAAAATGGTGCAGCTTTAACTACCAATGCTCCAGGCCAAGGAACCCCCCTTCATGGAGCCGCTCGCAATGGTCACTTGGAAACCGTTAAATTTCTTTTGTCCAAAGGGGCAGATATTAATGAACATTCCACAAGTCAAGGTACGGTACTAAATGGAGCCGCCCGCAATGGCCATGATGAAACAGTAAGCTATTTATTAGCCCAAGGGGCAGATATCGATTTTGATTCCCCAAGCCAGGGTACGGCCCTCAATGCCGCCGCCCGCAATGGTCATCTCGAAACCCTCCGCTTACTGCTAGCCAAAGGAGCTAATCCAGATATTGATTGCCAAAGCCAAGGCACTGCCCTTAATGCCGCTGCTCGCAATGGTCATCTCGAATCGCTCACCCTCTTATTAGAGAAAGGCGCGGATATTAATTACGATTCCCATACCCAAGGTACAGCGCTCAATGCTGCTGCCCGCAATGGCCATATTAAAGCCCTGGAACTACTGATAAAAGAAGGGGCAGATGTCAACCTTGACTCTCGCACACAAGGCACTGCCCTCAATGCTGCTACTAGAAATGGCCACACAGAGGCCACCAAAATATTAATCCAAAATGGAGCAAATGTCAGCGAAGACTCTCATACACAAGGCACTGTTCTCAATGCCGCTGCTCGAAGTGGTCAGCTAGCCTTAGTTCGAGAATTATTAACTGAAGGAGCAGAAGTGAATCAGGATTCTCGCACACAAGGTACGGCCCTTAATGCCGCTGCTCGCAATGACCAAATAGACGTGGCCCGTCAGCTACTTTCTGAAGGGGCCAAAGTCAATCAAGATTCTCGCAGCCATGGTACGGCCCTCAACGCGGCTGCCCGCAATGGCCATTCTGAAATGGTTAAACTACTACTATCAGAAGGGGCTGATGTCAATCAAGACTCTCGCAGTCATGGTACTGCCCTCAATGCTGCCGTTCGCAATGGCCACGATGAAACGGTAAAGGTATTACTAGAAAAAGGGGCTGATGTAAAGCTCGATTCTCGCAGTCATGGTACCGCCCTAAACGCTGCTGTCCGCAATGGTCAGTTAGCAGTCACCAAGTTGTTATTGGAAAACGAGGCAGATATAAATAGGGACTCTCGCAGTCATGGCACGGCGCTGAATGCAGCCGTCCGCAATGGTCATCTGGAAGTAGCCAAGTTGCTATTGGAAAAAGGGGCTGATGTAAATGTAGACGCTCGCAGTCAAGGCACCGCACTCAATGCCGCTGCCCGCAATGGTCAAACTGAAGCCGCCAAACTATTACTGGAAAAAGGGGCTGCTATTAATTTCGATTCTCGTAGTCATGGTACTGCATTAAATGCTGCTATTCGCAATGGTCAGCTAGAAGCCGCCAAATTACTACTGGAAAAAGGAGCGGATGTAAATTTTGACTCTCATAGTCACGGTACTGCGCTAAATGCTGCTGTTCGCAATGGTCAGCTAGAAGCCGCCAAATTACTACTGGAAAAAGGAGCAGATGTAAATTTTGACTCTCACAGTCACGGCACTGCGCTAAATGCTGCTGTCCGCAATGATCAGCTAGCGGCCGCTAAGTTATTATTAGAAAAAGGAGCGGATATTAATATAGACTCTCGCAGTCATGGCACGGCATTGCTCAAGGCATGTAAAGCAGAGAATTATGACCTGGTCAAATTCCTACTCCAAAATGGTGCGGACCCCAATATCCGTTCCTATAATTACGAAAGCCCAATTGATTATGCTCGCAAGCACAAGAATAAGCGCCTGTTAAAGTTATTAGAAGGAGAGGCGCGTTGAGCGCAAATAGGAACTAGCCAACTTATCCACTTAATTAATAAGCCCTGGTTATCCAATATGGAAACTGGGGTTTTTCGATACTCCTAGGTTGGCTGATTTTTTACTAATTTTCAAAACGATCAAATACCCAAAGCTCATTCTTTTCATCTCTAAAAGCGACCACCCCAACCGTTTGATTCAAGTACAATGCTGAATAAGCTTCATAAATCTCATTTCCCTGTTTTCCAATCAGAACATAAACCTCTTCAAAAGTTCGATCATGGAGCGTAATCCTTTCCCGAAAATCATCACCAAAGCGAATTTGAGCTTCTCCATTTTCAAAGTAAATACTTCCGATAGTTGTGCCCAATTCGTTGAAGGGCATTAGAATGCTGACGATGGATTTACTGATCTGCAACTCCTCCATTTCGTTGTCATAGTAATTAGCAGTACCCAATAATTTAATTTGGAATTCAGGTTTAGTTAAGTCATAAAGTGTAACTTCAAAATTATCTGTTTTATAATTTTCCCCATTGTGCGAACGATCAACTATGGATTCATTGCTGCTTGTTTCCAATCTCACCGTATCATCATCAGCATTCCTATAAATGATAGCTGTTTCTCTGAAATACTGATTAGGGAGATAAGTTTTTAAGGATTCGATATTTAGATGGGTACCCTCTACGGATGAAACCTGAATACTATTTTCCTCTGAGCAGCTTAAATTGAAAAGTAAGAATATAATAGTGTAGAATAATAACCGCATAATCTTGATTTTTAGCAATGATCCAGAAAAGCATTACTTGGCTTAGATTCATCTAGGCCAAGTAATGCTTAGAAAACTCATTCAAAACGGTCAAATACCCACAAATGATTCTCTCGGTCATGAAAGCCCACTACACCCAATTCAAAATTGTAGTATAATTGGTTGTATACAAAATCTGGAGGATCATTAGACACATCTCCCATTGAATAAACATCAGAAAAACTTTTCCCATTTAGCACTTCATCACGCTTGACCCCACCCCAAATAAATCCATCTTCGCCAATATCAATAGAGGGGATGTAACCATTATTTAGAGAAGTGAAAATAGCACAACCAAATATTTGAGTATAACTAGAAGCATTATCGTATTGAGCAGTAGCCCATATTCCAATACGGTATTCCTGGTTATCTTTTTCAACAAGTCCATAGCTTAGTCGTTCTGTGGTGTAGTTTTGTCCATCATACATTTTTATTTGGTCTTCGTCTGACATGGAGATGTATAATACCTTTTCTGCTCCATTAATATCTGTGTAGATAATCTTACTGTATCTATCATATTTACCTGATGGAATGAAGGACCTAATGTTATCAATATTTAGAGGGGTAAGCCCTTGTTTATCAGTGTCTTTATTACAAGCGATTAAAAGTATGATTGGTAAAAACAGAATAATCTTTTTCATTTCATTTAGTTTTGAGATTAGCCAATGAGTACACAGTCAAAGTCTACATAATGACAACAGCTTCCATCATTGTAAAGCAAAGTAGCTTGAGTGATATAACAATAGCTTATTGGTTCATCTGGGAATTCATGTAATAAGTTTATGACCAATTTATTTCCTGGTAAGCTACCGTCTTGTTCAATGACTCTTGTTACCTCTGGGTCTCCTGTAAAATCTTCATAAAACCCTGTATTGTACCAAAGATCAACTCTAAATCTCCATTGTGTCACAGACTTCGATGGCTCCACCACCATCCCACAATCCTCCCTACAAGAAACAAGGTAAGCTTCCTCTTCCACATCACAGGCATCTAAGCAGTATTCTAAATTTAAAAGGTCATGCGCATAATTATCTTCACAGCGATCTCTACACTCAGCGACCTCTGCTTCTTGCTCCTCTGTTAATCTGCAGGCATTCCTGCAATTACAAACTGAAACCCCCAATGGCCCCCATCTACAGACATCACAAGCTACACCTGTAATGACTATTTGACTTTGCGCAATCCGCAATTCAACATCGAATTGGTTAAATCTTCTTGGACATTGCGAATACCCTGTTGAGTAAGATAATAACAATATACTAAGGCAGATAAATAATGGCTTTAAAAGTCTCATAATTAGCTTATTGATGAAATAATTAGAATAAATCGAAGCTGTGCTTAGTCCTTGGAGCAATCACACCAACAACTCCACCTCATGCGACTCCTGCTGTAAAAAAGTATCCGTCATCGGAAATAAAGTCTCATGGCATTGCACCAACTTGGCACTTTGCTCCGCAATTTTCTTGATCCTTTTACCAGTCGAATCCCTCAAATGGGCAAAGGGATACATTTTATTGACCATCAAGCCCTCAGGGTCGCGCAGAAGGCCGTCAATGTGGCAGATGCGATTGGCAGGCCGCTCATAGGCATATTCCAAAAATTGCAGTAAATGTTCTACTTTTTGAATACTGATATCTTTTTCGTAATTCTGGCTACTCGTCAATATCGCGCGAAGCTCCTGATAGTATTCTTCAACCTGTTGGATGATGGCTTTTTCTAGTGGAGCGGTGTCCGCATTTGTGTTTTGCATGGTAAATGGTGTTTTAAAATTTGGGAAAATGAAAGAATATACATATAGCTTCCCCTTGTAAATCAATACCTTACTATCAATTTACCTAGCCTCTAAATGGAGACAGACTGAACTAAAAATTCAGTTGAATAATAAAGAAAAAATAATGTTTTGAAAGCGCTTAT
>JBCBDH010000488.1:0-5247 GCA_038529855.1 Bacteroidota bacterium
TGTGGCGGTAGATGCGCCGCCAAATACCAAAGAGTCCTTTGGATGGACGGTCGTAAAGTGGGCTTAGATGCGGGGATGAGTTTTGCATGAATATTTCCTGTAGGGATCGTATATTTGAAGGTATTCAATAATTACTCCAAATGTAGCGAGGAGACAATGCTTTTCCTCGATATGGGAGTAGAAAACTGGCTTTATTTTAGCATTATAAAGGTCAATACTTTTGACCAGCTGCAATTTGATATGAATTTAAAAGATTTACAAAAAAACTGGGATAAATTCGGTCGCGAGGACCCTTATTGGGCCATTATCACTGAAGCGGATAAAAAAGGCAACAAATGGACGGATGAGGAATTCTTTCTCACTGGCCAACACCAGGCCGACCGAATTGTCAAACAATTCAAGCGCACCTGCCGCAATCAAGCCCTGAGCAAGGCCGTCGATTTTGGCTGTGGGGCGGGAAGGGTGACCCAAGGGCTGGCCAATCATTTTGAAGAGGTCCACGGTGTGGATATCGCCCCTTCGATGATTAAATTGGCCAAGGAAAAAAGCCAGAAAGCCAATTGCCATTTTCACCTCAATGAGCAAAATGACCTGCAACTTTTTGAAGATCAACAGTTTGACCTCGTTTTTTCTATCATTACCCTGCAGCACATGCAGCCTAAATACGCCAAAAACTACATCCGCGAGTTCTTCCGCATTCTCAAACCAGGTGGTATGATGATGTTTCAAATTCCCTCCAAACCCGATCGAGGCACCCAATTGTACCACAAAGTACCCAGCCCCCTCAAAGGCATTAAGAGTATGCTGGGCAGCAAAAAAGAGGAAGCCATTATGGAGATGTATTGGATCAATATCAGCGAGATGACAGAATTTTTGCAAAGTCTTGGCGGTCAAATCCATCGCATCTTGCGAGACGACTCTGCGGGAGAAGGTTGGGACAGTTTTACTTATTCTGTCGGCTTGCGACCAAGCGAAGAATAGCTTTGCGAAGCTTCTCCAACATTTGTGTATTTTTGTTCTTTATTTGTCAAATCTCAAACCCATGTATAGATTTTTTAGCATTTTAAGCCTAGTCGCCATTAGCCTAATTTACTTTTCTTGTGCCGATTCGGCCAGTAGTGAGGGTAGCGAAAGTGGTGAAACAGTAGAACAACCCACCAATACCAGCCCAACTGAGGCGGCTCGCCTCGACAAAGAAGCTTTCCCAGGTGCCAAACTACTCGAGCGCCTCTCTGAGAGCATCATTCTGACTGAAGACCAGGGCAAACAACTTAAAGCCCTGTCAGCAGAGTATCCACTCAAAGGATTGAATAAGGAGGAAAGAAAGGTCAAGCGCAAGGAATTTAGACAAAAAGTGGTCAACACGATTCTCACTGAGGAGCAAAGAGCAACACTTGCGAAAGTTCCCAAAAAGAAGAAGAAAAAGAACGATGACGAGCTGAAGGACCAGTAGTCTAGTCCAAATTTTCGTACAAATCCAGATAAGCTTTTAGTACTGCCGCCATCTCAAATCGGGGGGCAGTCCTGTAATTCCATTGGCCCCTGTAGGCTTTGAGCAGGGCATCAGCCAGATGTACTTCGTCCAGTTGGGCCAGTTCCAGGTATTTTCCACCTACTACCTCCTTTAAGGCCGTCTTTCCTGAAGAGATAACGGGAACGCCCATAGCAACCGCCTCTGCTGCTACAAAGCAAAAACCCTCGCTGTAAGAAGGAATGACGACACAAGAAGACTGACTGACTTTTTGAAACAGCTCTTCGCGAGTGAGATTGTGATGTAAGACCGTGTGCTCCTCTAGTCCTAGATATTGTATCAGTTGCTTGATATTGGCCAGCATAGCCTTGGGTTCGGTAGGTAAAACCAGGGTCAATTGGCTATTGGGATGTTGTTGGCTAAAGCGCTTGGCGGCGGGGAGCAGGAGATTGAGGCCCTTGGAGATGCCCAATCGGCCATAATAGATGTATTGAAAAGTTGCGGGGGGCTGATGGCGATAAGGGGCAAACTGCTCGTAGTGAAGTCCATTATAGATTTGGATGATTTTGGCCGCAGGGATACCATGCTGGATAAGCGACTGGCGAGTGGCCTGGGAAACGGCGATAAAATGGTCGAAGGGCAAACGCAGGACCATTTGCTCGTAGTAATAGTAAACCTGTTTTTGAAACCAGCCAATAAAGGGTAGGCGTTTCCACAAATCGCCCCAGACCTCGTGGAAGTTGACCATAACGGGGCGGCGAGCGATGCGAGCGCCTAGCCAGGCGGGAACTGCGGCATTATAGGTGGTAGTGTGTACAATATCACATTGTCGGGCCAGGCGGATGACACTAGGTAAGCTTAGAAAAGTAAATAAAAAGCGATTGTAGCAATCAATTCGATGGACCTCTACCCCAGCGATTTGCTCCACTTTGGCCAGCGAAGTGTCAAAGCGCGTGGTCAAAACCTGCACCTGATGGCCTTTTTCGGCCAGTGCTTCTGCCAGTAGTTGAAAGAGTTTTTCGGCACCGCCAATATAGGGATGATAATGCTCTAGGACAAAGAGGATTTTCATAAAAGCTGTTGTTCGCTTTCCCGAAGAGCCAATTGCCGCGTCAGTCGAGTAATGGTTTCCTCTTGTCTTTTGACCAGGCCGTACATCTTAAACTGAATAAAAAAGAGCAAGCCCAGACAAAGAAAGATAATGGCATTGACATTGGACTTAATCCCCAACAAATCCGCAATAAAATTGGAGATCAAGTCTGGGATGATGGCAAAGACCGCCACAGCAATCCAAAAGAAAATACTCAAGAGCGTTTCCGTGATGGTTGCTCTGGATTTGCGATAGCGCATAATAAAGCTGATGATAAACAGGAGCGCTATGGCGGGGACGACGATTTGGAAAATTCTGATTTCCATACGATTGGAGGTTTACTTGAAAATGACGTTCCACAAAAAATGTAAGGCCGTATTGATGCCCATCTGAAAATCCTGCCCTTTGGATATGGAATAGGGCGAATAGCGGACTTGCGTGGGAATTTCATTGATCTTTAGCCCAAGTCGCTCCGCTTCGATGAGCATCTCGCTACAGTAGCCAAAACCATCGATTTTGAGGTGGAGCGATTCGATAGCTTTGCGGTTGAGCATGCGAAGACCAGATTGAGAATCCGTAAAACGCTGACGACCAAAGATATTGGTCATTAGATTGGCGATGCCATTAAAGATGCGACGGGTCCAGGGAATATTTTCGCGATAACCAATAAAACGACTCCCAATCACCAAATCGCAATTGCTGCGATCCATCTCCGCCGCCAACAGTCGAATATCCTCCGCCTGATGCTGCCCATCAGCATCCATAAAGGCAATCCGCGACCAATTTTGACGTCGAGCTAGTTCAATCGCTGTCTGCACCGCCGCTCCCGCTCCACGATTAATAAAATGCGTGACCACTATGGCGCCATTGGCCTTAGCAATAGCGCCTGTATCATCCGTGCTGCCATCATTGATCAGGACGATTTGTTCAAAGCCACAGCTTCGAATCTCCTGGATGACTTCCGCCACCACAGCAGCTTCATTATAAGCGGGTAATATGACAATTGGTTCTCGCATTTATCTTAGTCCTAACTAATCGGCCAATCTAAATAAGGCAAAGGAGCCCATGTATACGGTGGTTCCAAATATCCCTGGACGGGCCTTTTCCTGGCGATTCCCTGGCAGATTGATCAAGGGAGCTGAGGGGTCAGCGACAAAATTATCGGTCACCATCAGCTGTACTTTAGGCGTTTGGCCAATCAAGCGAAGCAAGGATTCACACTTTTGCCGCAGGCTTTGGTCTGGTGTTTTATCAATGGCATAGGTATTCAGATCGTAGAGTATATATCGAAAGCCATTGGCTTTGAGCACTTCAAAGAAATCAGCTGGATTGTCTAGCACTTGCGTCAACTCATCAAATTTCCCCAAGACTGGATCATTGAATACGCGACTATCGTTTTTGGTAATGTGATAATTCAAATAGGTATTGACGCGATAGATCTTTTCTTCCTCGCGCTGATTCATCAGCTGTAGCGCTTCTGGAAATTTGGGATTAAAGTATTTGAGGACCTCCGTTTTATCAACAGTTGGATCGGAAGCATACTCTACAAATGGCCATTTGTACAGTACGTGATCTTGCTCATTATTTAATTCTGGATTGGTCAAATACAATATACTGTTGAACAACATAAAAATTCCAAAAACAGCGCCAAAGAGCGCGCGACTAAAGGGGGCTAGTGGCTTGCCCAGAAATAATTCCGCATTTTGGGCAAAATAGACCAGAATTAAGGGCAGTAAAATCCAGATAATCATACCATACCACACAATGCCATTGCCCATGATCCACCACAATAGGATGTAGCTCAATTCAAAAGCCAGGAGTAGCTTAAAGCCTTTAGGCAGGAAGGACAAGCGGAAGCGCAGCAAACCATAGGCGAGCGTCAGCAAAGTCAGTAATAGTATAAAGGTTCCACCAAAAGACAAACGCGTCCCCAATTCGTAGACGGGCAAGAGAAGCGTAGACAATTCCACCAAACCCGTGTAAATCGCCATATACAGCTGATAAAAACCACTATCCGTCCCACCAGGATGAAATTGGAAATAGGCATTTTGCTTTTGGACCAACTGATCGAGATTGACCCCTGATTCAGGCAGGTAATGAACAGAGAGGTAACTAGTTGCCAACCAGAAAAACAGTAAAACCAAGGCTGCTGCATTCATCCAGGGCGCTCTTTCCTGCCCTGGCCCCGCCAGTAATAACAAAGGCAATAGCATCAAAAACAAAAAGCCAACATCCAAATAGCGCATTCGAGCGATATTGATGTTCATGGTAGCATCATAGGGAACAGAGGTGTAAAGCCAAGCCCCTTTTTCATAACCCAAATAGCGAATGATTTCCTCTCGAACGGATTGTTGCAGGGGATCATTACCAATGCTGATCAACTGAGCTTTGGGTCTTTTCTTTCGATCTTTCTTGAGCTTTTGGGAAGTAAACTGAGCTTGGGGAAGCTGATCTATTGCTTTTTTTCGGGAAGGTTTAGGGCCTTTCAGTCCAATACCTGGTTTGAGGGGGATGCCTTGAGGTAGGTAAATCTCTGGACTGACAGACTTTCCGCGAATGATAGAAGGCACATCCACCCGCTGATTTTCTGCTATATTTTTGATCATCCAAGGTGCGTAGAACAATAAGAAAACACCACCCATACTAAACAACAATAGCGCAAAACGCTTCAAATCCGCAAAAGAAG